>JAZNBA010000047.1:0-53978 GCA_045586785.1 Eubacteriales bacterium
ATTTAATATCATCAAAGAGATGGATACTTAATGCTTTACACTGATTTACCGTTTCTTCTGAAGCAAAGTCCGAGCTGAAGCAAGGATACTGTAAATCAATCGCTTTCGGATTGTTTAAGAAGAACTCTTTCGCTACAGCAGGTGCTATATCTATTTGAGAATCCGTCTGCCAGCCCAGTTGCTCTGCAATGACATTTGCCACAGCATACACATAGCCGTAATCGGTGTAGTCCCCCCATAAGGTATGCAATGTAGCAAGGACTTGACGATATGTTTTTTGGGATGAAAAAGCGATATATGCTGTGTCTTTTCCGGAATCACTAAAACTATCTTCGTGGTCAGAGACAATGTATCTCAAGTTTCGAATATCCATTCCGCAATCCTTAAGGAAGCGCAAGAGTGTTCGTTGGGTGTTGATAAAGTTATCCGCTTGAGTGGTGTCCTCCGTCAGACAAATGAATGTTCCATCCTCTGTGCTGGCTTCAAGTGCATCATATCGAGAGATGCGATTAATAACAGACGGTCTGGAGTATAATTTGCTTTCAGCGGAATAATCATATTGCTCATCGACTATTACCACAGAAGGAACTTTAGGATCAGTGTTTTCTTTCGGCGTACAGCCGATAATGATTATCATTGATATGACAACCAAACACAATAACGCTATTCTGAAAATTATTTTCATATTGTCTTTCTTCCAATCTTCATATCCTGTCGCCACTTTGGAGCTTCGCCATCGTCTGCCCAATATTCATCCATAGCAACGATCTTATCGTCTTTCAGCTTGATGAAGGACGTAACGTGGAAAGAAGCGGAGCGATCCTTCGGATATACCCGTGTTGCGGTGATAATCATATCGTCCGTCGTGACGATCTTTTCAACCTCGCCATCCCAATCGCCGGGATACTCACAGTTGGCTCTAATAAATTCCTCGACCGTGAAATGCTCATTGGAGCAATGCCAATTCACATAGGCATCGGCGTGGAAATATTCTCTTATCTTGTCTGCTCTCTGTGCGAGAACGTCAGACCAAAACTGTTGTATGTTCATTATCTTTCGTCCTTGATAAAATGCTTTACTGTATCCGTTGGATTTTTCAGTTCCGTTCTGAAAAATTCGGGATACATCTTGATGTCCTCGTCGAGCGCAACCCATTTCAGATGCTCCTTGCTGTTATCTTCCGTGAAGCTCTCGCTGATCGGAGCGAAGTCACTCGGAACTTTCATATAGAAGTAAAATGAAATCTCATAAATCAACTTGCCAAGATTAGAAGGAGCATCACCGTAGAAATAATTTTCGTGTACAAAGCCAAGACGGTCTATTTCCATCTTAACTCCTGTTTCTTCAAGAACTTCACGAACAATGGCTTCTTCTGCGGTTTCACCGAATTTGATTCTCCCACCGACAGAATAGAGATAGTCAACTCTTTCATTGCCTACCATCAGAATCTTTCCGTCTTTCATAATAATGGCGCCCACACGGATATTCAAAATACCATCAGCGCAGGCTACGCACATATCTTTGTTTATTTTATTTTTCATTCCTTTTAACATTTTCGACTACAACTGCACATCAAGCAAAAACTGTGGAAGTATTATATCACAAAAACGCAAAAATTCAAGAAACCATAGGTTGAGATAAAAAAGATAAGCATTAACCCAATCGACAATTAAGCTCGTATAGCGCCGTGCGGTTTGAATCCCATTTGAGTTTTTTCATTGCCTCATCATAGGTCAACCAAACGCACTCGGCGTGCTCACGAGATATCTTTATATCGTCACGGCACTCAAATCCGAAGGAATATTCGGGAATTACATATGTATCCTCGCTCCAATGCCGACGGCATTTTTCAGATATGGCGGTAACAGGAAGATAAGACATACTTTTAAGTTCTATCCAAGCGTCCGAGCGTACGCCGCCCTCCTCAAACGCTTCCCTCTTTGCCGCTTCAAGCGGCGTTTCAGCATCCTCGCCACCTCCGGCTATGAACTGCCACTCGTCGCAGTCTGAGCGATGAAACACGCAGTATTTAAGCGCACCGTCAACCATTCGGTACGGTATCGCAAGTATCTGAAAAGGCGCTCTCATTATTTTATCTCCAATCAGTACAAAATCATTTCCCGGCTTCTTTCAGCGCGGCAATTTCATCATCGTCAAGATACCGCCACTCGCCGCGTTCAAGCTTATCATCAAGTGTCAACGGTCCAAACGTTATACGATCAAGATGAATGATACGGTTATCGTTGACAGCGCCAAACATTCTTTTTATTTGATGATATTTGCCCTCGTGAAGCGTGATAATACCGCTTTTACGGTCGTCAAAAAGCTCAACCGTGGCAGGCTTTGTAACGTATCCGTCAGCAAGGCGCAGTCCGTTCTCAAGGGCTTGTCTGTCCTCCTCGCTGACCTCGCTACGGCAGCCAAAACGGTATTTCTTTTCCACGTGCCGCTTGGGCGCCAACAAGCGGTGCGCCAGCTCGCCGTCATCCGTCAACAGCACAAGACCTAACGTATTTTTGTCGAGCCGCCCGCAGGGAAACATTCCCGCGCGACGCGCTTCATCGGGAATAAGCTCAAGCACGGTGGGATCTCGTCCATCCTCCGTCGCGCTGACATAACCCTCGGGCTTATTCAGCATTATGTATACGTGCTCACGGTAGATAACTCTCACACCGTCAAAGCAGACAATATCCTTTTCGGGATCTATTTGTCTCGCCGTATTTTTCTCTGCAACACCGTTTACGGTTATTCTGCCCGCCTTAGCGACTCGCCCCGCCTCGCTTCTCGTTGCAAGCGAACATACGGACAACAGCTTATCTATTCTCATAACTTCCTCCCCAAGACTATCAAGCTACGCCCATAAATGCCATAACAAACGACACCAGCATCAAAAGTCCGACACCAAAGCCTACAAAAAGCTCTGTAAAAATTTTGCGCATATTACACCTCCGAATATTTTTCTTCGATGTAATGATAGTCTTTAATTTCCAAATTTATGCAATTGCAATATTATGCAAACTTGTTTTTTCGAATTTTCGTATAGTTATTGACTTCAAAGTAATTCTATGGCATAATTATACTATAAAAATAGTTATAAATCAAGGAGGAGTTTAATTTTGAAGTTCAAATATAACTACCATCGTGATCTGAACACTCTGCACGTCGGATGCGAAAAGCCCCGTGCATATTTTATTCCATACGAAAATGCTGACGCCGCCGCCCAAGGTATCCGCGGCGCTTCCGCGCGCTTTGTTAATCTGTGCGGAGATTGGAATTTCCGTTACTATCCTTCCGTTAACAATATCGATAATTTCACAGCCGACAGCTTTGACACATCAAGCATGGAAACCATGACGGTTCCGCGTTCATGGCAAAGCGTTCTCGGTCGCGGCTACGACACCCCCAACTACACAAATGTAAACTATCCCTACCCTGTAGATCCCCCTCATGTACCCGATGACATTCCCTGCGCGCTTTATTCTCGTACGTTTGAGATGGATGAGCAATCGCTGGTATCACGCAACATTTACATAAATTTTGAGGGTGTTGACTCTTGTTTTTATCTGTTTGTGAACAACAAGCTTGCAGCATACAGTCAAGTCAGCCATATGACAAGCGAGATAGATATTACATCTTATCTCACCGCGGGAACCAACGAACTCAAGGTATTCGTACTGAAATGGTGTGACGGCTCCTATCTTGAGGACCAGGATAAATACCGCTTCTCCGGTATTTTCCGTGAGGTATATCTGTTGCTCCGAGACAAGGTACATATCAAGGATATTTATGTCCGCACCGAGCTCAACACAAATTATTCCCAGGGCGTAGTTTCCGCCGAGGTAGAGCTGACCGGCTCTGCACAGCTTGATTACTATCTTACCACTCCTGCAGGTGATGAAATTTCGGGTGGCAGTATATGTCTTAACAACAGCGGAAAATTTGAGCTCATCGTTCCCAAGCCCGCGCTGTGGTCGGACGAATTACCGCAGCTCTACAAGCTTTACGTCAAGTGCGGCGATGAATACATCTGTATTCCTTGTGGCTTCCGTCATATAGTCGTACGCGACAAAGTAGTTTATATCAACGGCCAGAAGGTCAAGGCACGCGGTGTAAACCGTCACGACAGCCATCCCATTTTGGGTTCCGCAACGCCTTACGACCACATGCTGCGCGACTTATACATTATGAAGGCTCACAACGTAAACATGATACGTACCAGCCACTACCCCAACGATCCAAGACTTTACGATCTGTGCGATATGCTCGGTCTTTACGTCTGCGATGAGGCTGATATCGAAACTCACGGCATGCAGCGCATCGGCAACTGGGACGGACTTACCGACAGTCCCGACTGGACCGAAGCTTATCTGGATCGCGCAGAGCGTATGTTCGAGCGCGACAAGAACCATGCCTGCATCATCATGTGGTCGGTCGGAAATGAATCCGGCGTGGGTCGCAACCATCGCGCAATGGCTGATTATTTCCATGCACGTATGCCCGGCTGTATCGTTCACAGCGAGGATATTTCCCGCCGTCTGCATAACAACCTTGCCTCAGAAGATAAAACAGTCCGCGCAAACGTAGAATGCGATTATATTGATATTGAAAGCCGCATGTATCCCTCCCCCGATGAGTGTCTGCGCGACTATCTCACAGGCAAAACATATTTAAAGCCGCTCTTCCTGTGCGAATACTCGCATGCAATGGGCAACGGTCCCGGATGCCTTGGAGAATATTGGGATATGATACTCTCGCACGACAGCTTTTTCGGCGGCTGTGTCTGGGAATTCATAGATCACTCAGTAGCTATTGGAGATAATATCTATGCCGATCCCCACTACACCTACGGCGGCGACTTTGGCGACAAGCCCAACGACGGTAACTTCTGCGTCGACGGACTGGTTTATCCCGACAGACGTCCTCACACAGGTCTGCTGGAGTACAAACAGGCTATCAAGCCGTTCCGCATCGAAGGATATGACAGCGAGACCGGCTATATAAAGATCCGCAACCTGCGGTTCTTCACCGATCTCTCGGATCTTGATCTGTACTGGAAGTTCGTGCGCAACGGCAAAACAGTGTCCGAGGGCAGACTCCCCGCACTGAACATCCCCGCACAAAAAGTACGCCGTCTCAAGCTGGCGACCGCTCCCTCGGGCGACGACCTCACGCTTGACATTTCTCTGCGCCAGAACATCAGCCGTCCTTGGGCAGACGTTGGTTATGAGGTTGGTTCTCACCAGATAGTTGTTTCGGAATTTGACGGCACCCGTCAGCTCACTATTCCCGCAACCGCAAAATTATCGGCAAACGAGAGCGACACCGCAATTACCGTTGTTGCAGGAGAAACCCGCTATACGGTTGATAAGGTACACGGTCTGATTGCTTCTGTCATAGACCACGGTCGTGAGCTTATCACAGATCCTTTGACTCCCACCGTATGGCGCGCCCCTACCGATAACGATCGTAAGATAAAAGCGAATTGGTATAACGAAGGTTATGACAGAGCAAGCGTTAAATGCTACTCCTGTGCACTTGATACTACCGACGCCACATCTGCTGTTGTTCGCGCCGAGCTGTCACTGGGCGGTCACACTAAGGCTCCTCTGCTGTGGATAAGCGCCGCTTACACATTCTATGCCGCGGGCGGAATCAAGATAGATATGAGCGTTAAGGTTCGTGACGGACTTCCCGAGCTGCCTCGTTTCGGAATCCAGTTCAATATGCCCGAGGGGACGGAAAATCTCCGTTACTTTGGACGTGGTCCTGTGGAAAGCTATATTGACAAGCGTCTGGCATCTAAGCTGGGTGAGTATACAACTACAGTCACCGACCATTTTGAGCCTTACGTTCGTCCCCAAGAAAATATGGCGCATGCCGACACACGCTGGTGCGCGGTAACCTCGTTGACAGGTCACGGCCTGCTTGCGGTTCGCACAGAAAAGCCCTTCAGCTTCAACTGCTCACATTTCACGCCCGCACAGCTCACAGCAACTCGTCACAACTACGAGCTCAAGCCGTTGAGTGACACTGTTGTCAATATTGACTACCGTCACGCTGGCATAGGTTCCAACTCTTGTGGTCCTGTACTCAAGGAATGCTGGAGACTGAGCGAAAAGCAGTTCAACTTCTCTGTTCGTTTGATGCCCACATTTATCGCAGATGTCGATCCCTATAAGGAAATAGGAAAAATCTAAATACAAAATCAGGGACTGAGTTGAAATCAACTCAGTCCCAATTATTTATAAAACATAAGTAAAGATCACAAAAAATGCAACTGCCGCCAACAGTACCAATCCAATTCCAAATCCCCACAAACCTTTAATTATCTTAGCATTTTTATTATATCGCTCCATCATCATGTCATACTTGATTTGATCCCGGCGTTTTAATTCCAAAGCATCCTCATACCGCAGTTTTAAAGTTTTGCACTCCATTATCTGAGCGGCGGAATCCTTGTATTCCGGTATTCTTTCAAAAAGCTCAATTGCCTGCATGATAGATTCAATTTTTGTTTGTATGTTATCACATTCCGCTGTTTTCTTTTTTAATGCAAGTGAATATATGCTTTCCAGTGATCTGTTTTTGGCTCTGTTCGATGAATCCATCAAATCAGCAACCCACGCTCCTTTGCCAAAATGTAATGCTTTTTGATAATTTTTATTGCTATCAAATGGAGTCAAGGAATACGCAAGTTGATCCTGCTTTTTTATTTTAAGCTCTGCCATTAGCTTTCCGAGATATGCACGTGCGTTCTCGGGATCAAAATTAAGCACCTGCTCACAAAACAAGTCCGCACGTTCAAATTCACCGTCCGCCAAAGCCATAAACGCTCTTTTGAGCAACGCTGCCGATTTAGAAGAAGCTTCGGAGGTTGCTTCTGTATCATTGGAAGCTTTGGGCGATATGATCTTTTTTATTCCTCGGATAAGGTCCTGCTCGAAGCCTATCTTTGACATATCCTGAGCCTGAATATAAGCAAATTCCGTAGGCATATCGTACGGGTCCATATCTCTGTACATAGGGATTATCGTCTTATTTTCGCCGTTTTTAACAAGCGCCAAATATCGCGCCCATTCGTTTTTCACCCATACAGCTTCAAAATATTCTTTTTTTGTTCCGAGAACAAGCATGACGCGTGCAGAATTGAGTGCAGCAAAAATATAGGGCTCATATTCTTGGCCAAGCTTATCCTCAAGCGTAATTCGAGATAAAAATACTCTGTAGCCTTCCCTTGTAAGTTTATTGTAAATATCGGTAGCAAGAACACTGTCCAGCGTTCTTCGCCCGAGTGCGTCAGTCTCTTTATAACAAATAAAAATGTCAAACGGATCTTCTCTTTTGGATATTGAAAGTATACCCTTCTGAACTTCATCGATGGCACGAGCTTCCTGCTCGTAAATAATGCGTTGTAGACCGTCAGCATATTTGATAGTCGAAATATAATCCTCATCAGAAAAGATAGACGCAAACTGAGCTCGGTTGACGGTCGGCATATGCTTATGTGTGGTTGGATCTTCAACGTATTCTATTCCATAACGACACAGCACAAGCGACCAATAGCTTTCCGCGTCTGTATTGTCCACTGCCAATATCTGCTCATATATGGACATAGCCGCATCAAACTCATTGTTACGACGAAAATGGCTCGCTCTATCATAAAGATTAGCCTTCCGCTCATCGTCAAGACGAGGAAGCGTTTGTTTTGTTCCGCAATATTCACATGTGGCAATAGAACTCGCGCTGTCTATATCCAAACTTCCGCCGCACACCTTACACTTAAATATAGCCATGTCTGCCTCCGAAAACATTATTGTTATTATTATAACACTATTAAAGTAACTTGTCAAATATAAAAATCAGCAACCGAGATTGCTGATTTTAATTTATCATGGTGCTTCAAACTCAACAACTGCCTTGAACATACTTACGCTTCGCGCATATATATCCTCTTTACTGGTCTCACCGAAAACATACGGTTTTAATAAACAAATCACTGTATCCTCAGGCAATATTTTCAAAACATCGTAATACTGATACATTGCGGTATCTCCAAGTCTGACTCCGAAATCCCCAACAGCGCCGTCTGGTATCTCGCCAAAAATATCTGTAAGGGTTTTCAGTCTATCACTGTTTGCAAGGCTTTCGTACAACCACGGATCAAGAAAACAAAGCGCAAACTCTCCGGTTATGAGCATATTGGAATAATTTGAATATTCATTGGTATAGTATTGTCGATTGATACTATACTTGGGATTTCCATTTTCGTCAGTCTCAGCCTCCATATCTTTTATTTGCTGCTCTGACGCAACCTGATATGTAATAAGCTCGGTATATTTGCGGCCATCTCCGTTGAAATCCTCGGGCATAACATAGTTAAGCACATTACGGACATTTTCATGCTCGCTTCCCATCATAAGAAAAGGGCCCGAATACAAGACCGTAATGTCCTGTTTATCATCCGTAGCACACATTTGAAGTGTACATACCAATAATACTATTGAAATAAACAGCACTATAATGGTCGGCACTTTATAATGATACCAGTAGTTATCCAGCCATTTTAAGAATTTACTGTTATCTTTAATTTCAGCAGCAGAAATTTTATCTTCCATTTCGACCTCTTTTTTGAAAAAAGTCGTCTTAACACGACGACTTTTTCATTTTTGTGATTATTATATTAACCGTTGTTGTGAGCTCTTGTAACTTCCCCGATAGTGAGATGAACCAGTCCGCCGGGAGCTTCGACTGTAATCGAGTCACCCTCACGCATACCGATAAGAGCCTTACCGATAGGAGACTGATCCGAGATCTTGCCTACCAGAGGATTTGCTTCATTGGAACCAACAATGTGATATTCCAGATCCTCATCAAAATCATCATCGTGAACCTTAACAAGAGAGCCAACACTGATGACAGTAGTATCTATCTTGGTCTCATCGACGATGACCGCATTGTGGATCATCTCCTCCAGCTCTTTTATACGAGCCTCTACCTTTGCTTGCTCATTTCTTGCTTCATCGTATTCTGCGTTCTCGGACAAGTCACCGAATGAACGAGCGGTAGCAATATCCTCTTTAATCTCTTCACGTCTTATATTTTTGAGATAATTAAGCTCATCTACAAGCTCATTGTAACCAACTTGGGTATAAAGCATTTGTTTTTTAGCCATGATAGTTTCCCTCTTAACTGTTTATTTGTATTTTATTTTAATTCTTTTATTGCGCGCTGAAGCTGATTGTCATCAGCGTCGGCTATTTTATATATATTAACATTAGCCAGAGCTTCATCAAGCTCTACTTCTACGTCAGGAGCAATTCCGATACCCTCATAGCTTTCTCCGCAAGGCGGGAAATACATTCTGGTAGTCAACTTGAGTCCGCCGGGATATCCGTATCTGTCAAGCGAAACTATCGACTGCATCGAGCCTTTACCGTATGTGGTCACACCTACGATGGGAGCTATATCATAATCTCTGAAATTAGCGGTAAACAGCTCGGCTGCACTGGCGGTGCTTCCGTTTGCAAGAACAACACAATCAAGGCCTCTATACTTGCCGATATCTTCAGCGGAAACACTGCATCCGGCATAATCGCCTGTCTGAACGCTGGGCTGCGCCTTCATAACAGTTTCAGCGCCCGTATTATCCAGCGTGCTGATTATCACATCGCCCTCGTTAAGGAAATAGCTGAGCACTGCAATTATAGATTGAAGATCTCCGCCCGGATTATAGCGAACATCAAACACAAATTTATCCACGCCCGGAGTTGCCTTCAGTGTATCTACAGCCTGACAGAACTGTGTAGGAGTTGTAAGATCAAATTGAATGATCTTAACTATACCTACCGAACTGTCAGTAGCACACACGCGGTGTGTAACAGATTGCGATGTAATGTATCCGCGCTCTACAGAAAATTCAATTTCTTCCGAATAACCCTCACCGCGGCGAACAACGAATTCCGCCTTTGTGCCGGCAACGCCCTGAAGCTTTGTTACCGCCTGAGTATATCCAAGCACGGAAACGCTTTCTTTTTTATCACCAATGCCGACGTATACTATAAGGTCTCCCGGTTGCAGACCGGCTGCCAATGCCGGTGAATCGGGCATAACGCTAATAACTTCTATACAGCTGTACTCTGTGTTCTCTATTATGTTGATTCCAATGCCCTGCATTTCGCCGGCATTTTCGGCAGTCATCGCCTCAAATTCTTCCGCGGTGTAATATTCTGCGTATTTATCTCCCGAAGCTCTCGTATATGCTTTAAGAAGTTCTTCGCCGACAGCATCGTCATCAACTCCAAAATATGACCACGCGGTAAAAAGTGTATCCAGCAGCTCAAGCTCGTTGAACTTGTCATTGTCGGGAGTGGAAGCGTTTTCAGCAGCGATATACGCATTTCTCAGCTCTGCATCATATACTCTTGACACAACGACAAATGCGCCGAGGAAACTGACAAGCACTGCAGCCAAAACCGCAAAAATCAATACCGATAGTGAAATTTTCTTTGACATTTTAATACCCAATTTCTTTCTTTGTGATATTCATTCGTGTCATTTAACCAATTCAAGCGAAATGACCGTCCTCATATCAAACAAGTCATTTCGCTTATATGTCCAATCAAGTGATACTTTTATCAAAATTTAGTAGGCTTTGAGTTAAGGTATTTCTTAACCATAAGCGCTACCTTAAAGGTGATAGCGTGCTCAAATTCACGCAGATCAAGTCCTGTTATTTTACGAATCTTTTCAAGTCTGTAAACCAATGTGTTTCTGTGTACAAACAGCTTTCTGGATGTCTCGGACACATTGAGGTTATTTTCAAAGAAGCATTGTATTGTCATGAGAGTTTCGCGGTCAAGCGATTCAAGACTGCCCTTCTTAAATACTTCCTGCAAAAACATTTCGCACAAAGTGGTAGGAAGCTGATAAATAAGTCTGCCTATGCCGAGGTTCTCATAACTAATAATATTCTTTTCAGTCTCAAACACCTTGCCGACCTCAAGAGCAACCTGAGCTTCCTTATAGGCGCGCGCAAGATCTTTGATATTATCAACAGCGGTGGAAATACCGATAGATACACGGGTATAGAATTCTGACGAAAGAGTATCTGCAATATTGGTAGCTATCTTTTCCACATCGCGAGTTTCTGTTCCGGGTCTTATATCCTTAACAAGAACAATATCGTGTTCACCTACACTTATAACGTAATCTCTGGATTTATCCGGGAACATATTCTGCAGCATTTCAAACGGCATAATATCTGTCTTGCCAAAGAATTTTATAAGGAATACTATACGAGTTTCATCCGTGTTGAAATGAAGCTCCTTACTCTTTATATAAATATCGCTCGGAAGGATATTGTCAAGGATTATGTTTTTAATAAATGATCCCTTATCATATTTCTCATCGTAAAGGTTCTTGATATTGCCGAGAGAGATTGAGAGCAGCTTAGACATTCTCTCAGCCATTTTATCCTCACCTTCAACAAATACGATATACTCCGTCTTATTGCCTGCACTTATAGAGCGATATGTATAACCACCTGTTACGACCACATCAGACGCATATGACAATTCATCACGTACGCCTTGACGAATCTCACCTATCTTTACAAGCTCGGAACAAGAAATAATGACTCCATTATCATCAATAACACCTATAACGCGATCCACCGCGTCCTTCATTTGATGTATCACGCCTTGAAACAATCTGTTAGACATCTGCTATTTTCCTCTCATTTTAAACAGAATAATTGCTTTTGTATATACTAACTATATTTTACACTAAAATTTGTGATTTTTCAATAGGTTTTTTAATTTTTCTTATCATTTTTCACAAATTTTTTTGCTCTATATTATCAAAAACAACGATTAAAACGAAATCGCAGATATTTTTACAGCTCAAACTCATACACAAGACACGCAAGCGCAAACGCCGACGCAGTTTCGGTGCGCAAAATTCTCGGCCCCAGTCCTGCCATGGCGGCGCCCGACTCACGGCACTTCTCTGCTTCATGCAAAGAAAATCCGCCTTCCGGGCCAATAACTACAGCTATATCGCGGCATCCCTTAAAGCCTTGCAACAAAGTTTTAAGACCAACAGTCCCATCTCCCTCATAGCACATTATAAATGCATCAAAATCGGAACAACGCTGTATCATCTGCTCAAATGAGCACGTCTCATTAACAACGGGAACCATGCCTCGTCCGCTTTGCTTAGCCGCCTCAAGTGCGATGCGGCAACGTCGCTCGGTCTTGCTTTTTTCGGAATCCGCCTTAACCTTAACAATGCATCGCTCACACTCAAAAGGAGTAATATCGTACACACCGCACTCAACCGCTTTTTGTATTACCGTATCCAGCTTGTCACCCTTTGGAAGCCCCTGAAACAAGTGAACTCTGAAAGGAGGTTCAACATCCACCTTGCGCTCCGATACTATTCTCGCAGTCACATCCGCGGCAAAACCTTCAAGAACGCAATCATACTCATTGTTTTGCATGTCACAAACAACAATATGCTCCCCTGCTGCCATGCGCAAAGATCTGGATATGTGATGTGCATCATCACCCTTTATGGTAACTATTCCATCGGATACTTGATCACGTCTTACAAAAAATCTCGGCATGATCAAGCCCTCTTTTTACCAAACGCAAAAGCACACCAATCATTGTCTTCTCTGCGCTCGATCAAGCAAAGTCCGCCTTTTTCCAAAGCTTTAACCACATCGTCTCCACGAGATGCAATAATTCCGGAAGCTAATAACACGCCGTCATCCTTAAGATAGGATGCAACGTCCCCCGACATACGGATAATAATATCTGCTACTATGTTGGCACAAATAATATCATACTGTCCATCATCAAGGCTAACATTCGCCAAAAGATCCGACTGTGCGCAACTTACTTTGTCATCTTCGCCGTTGATCTGTATATTATCCTGCGCAACGCGAACAGCAACAGGATCAATATCATAAGCTCGGCAAAGTCCCGCGCCAAGCTTCGCGCCGCAAATAGCAAGAATTCCGCTACCGCAACCAACGTCAAGCAGGCGATCATCCTTTTCGGTATAGTCCTCGAGTAATTCCATAACAAGACGTGTTGTCTCATGCGTACCCGTTCCAAATGCCATTCCGGGATCCATACGAACTATTATGTCGTCACCCTTTGCCTCATATCGCTCCCAATGGGGAACGACAACAACGCGTTTGCCTATGCGCAGCGGCTTATAGTACTGTTTCCAAGAGTCCGCCCAATCATCTTCACTGACGCCCACAAGCTCCGCCCTTGCTTCAATGCCGAAAAGCGCAAGACGGTCACGGATAAATTCCAACTGCTCTGCGCAGTTGTCTTCCGCAGGAAGATAGACAGACACCGATGCGTGCGATGTATCCGCATTCAGAATACTTTCATCAATAAGCTCACCGTAACAGGTATTGAGATCAATATCGCTGAAATCTTCTATCATTAATTTGTTACTCACCATACTCATAACAGCAACCAGCGTATCCAGCTCCTCTGTAGGAACCGTCACCTTTATCTGAGTCCAATCGCGAACATCACCGCGGTCACCGCAAACATAATCTTTGTCAATCATTTTTTATCAAATATCCTTTTGAAAAAGCTTGTTTTTTTAGTATAATTGTTTTCTCCGCAGCTGTCAGCCAAAGCTCTGACATATTCCTTTTGCTTAGAGCTCAGGCCGCGCGGTATCTCTACATTTACCGTAAAGATAAGATCACCCCTGCGATTTGGATTATTTACATAAGGAATTCCCTTGTTTTTCAACGTAAAATCGGTTCCTGTCTGAGTGCCTTCGGGTATGGTAAAGGTTTCTTTGCCTTCAAGCGTGGGAACCTCGATCTCCGCTCCAAGTATTGCTTCTGTAACGGATATCGGCACATCACAATAAATATTATTACCCTCACGCTGGAAAACATTGTGTTTTTTAACCGTCACGGAAATAATAAGATCTCCCGCAGGGCCGCCATTTCTGCCATCATTGCCCTGTCCTTGCTGAACGATCCTGTTACCGTCATTGATTCCCGCGGGTATGGAAACAGTAAGCTTTTTTGATACTTTCACATATCCCGTTCCGCGACAATTTGAGCAAGGCTCCTTAATTATTTTACCTGTTCCGCGACAGTTGTCACAGGTGGCTGTAGATTGAAATGCCATTCCCATGACACGCTGTGTAACTCTTCTCTGTCCGCTTCCGTGGCACACAGGACAAGTTTCGGGACTTGTTCCCTTTGAAGCACCGCTTCCGGAGCATTCCGAGCAACGCTGAACACGATTATAAGTTATATCCTTTTTCACGCCGAATGCCGCTTCTTCAAAGGAGATCGTAACTCTTACACCAAGGTCATCGCCACGAGCAGGGCCGTTACGTCTGGCTTGCTGAGAACTCCCAAATCCGCCACCGAAAAAGCTACCGAAAATATCTCCGATATCTCCAAAGCCCTCAAAGCCACCATATCCCGCGCCTCCGGCGCCTGCGGCAGGATCAAATGCCGCATGACCGAACTGGTCGTACTTGGCACGCTTGTCGGGATCGGACAAAACTTCATAAGCTTCGTTTATTTCTTTGAATTTTTCTTCAGCCTCAGCGTTTCCGGGATTAACGTCGGGATGGTACTTTTTAGCCAGCACTCTGTAGGCTCTCTTCAATTCATCATCTCCGGCTCCCTTTTGTACACCAAGAACCTCATAATAATCTCTTTTTTCTGCCATATATGTCACCTTGCCGCTTTTGTGCGGCGTCTATAATTTGCATTTTTTATTTTTGCCCCATTGTCATAAATACGGGGATGCGGGAAAGGGCAAATTGCCCTTTCCCGCCATTATATCAATTAGTTGGTTTTATCCTCATAGTCGGCATTGTAGTATGTGCCGTCATTTGCGTCACCCTGCGCACCGGCAGCATTAGGATCAAATCCCTGCGCGCCGCCGTTCTGAGCATAAAGCTTCTCGGAGATAGCATAGAATGCCTTTTCAAGTGCGTCAATGTCA
The DNA here is from genome assembly GCA_045586785.1 of Eubacteriales bacterium. Lineage (GTDB taxonomy): Bacteria > Bacillota > Clostridia > Oscillospirales > CAG-272 > UMGS1002. The sequence continues at coordinate 15,009 of JAZNBA010000047.1, forward strand.
GTCTTGAGGGTTTCGGTATCCGCGTTAGCAGCGAGAGACGCCTTCAGCTTCTCAACAGCCGCATTTACGGGTGCCTTATCTTGCTCGGTGATCTTGTCGCCAAGCTCGCCCAGAGCCTTTTCGGTCTGGAATACCAGGCTTTCCGCACGGTTCTTGGTATCAACAGCCTCACGAGCCTTGTTGTCCTCGTCCGCAAACTGCTCTGCCTCGCGAACCGCGCGGTCAATGTCTTCCTGAGACATATTGGTAGAAGCGGTAATTGTTATCTTCTGCTCCTTACCTGTGCCAAGATCCTTAGCGGTAACGCTTACGATACCGTTAGCGTCGATATCAAATGTAACCTCGATCTGAGGAACTCCGCGAGGAGCCGCGGGAATGCCGTCAAGGTTGAAGCGCCCCAGTGTCTTATTGTAAGCCGCCATCTGTCTCTCACCCTGAAGGACGTGTATCTCAACAGAAGTCTGGCTGTCAGCCGCTGTGGAAAATACCTGCTTAGCCTGGCAAGGAATGGTCTTGTTTCTCTCGATGATCTTGGTGAATACACCGCCGAGAGTTTCAATGCCAAGGGACAGAGGTGTAACGTCAAGTAGCAGAAGGTCCTTGACCTCGTTGCTGAGAACGCCTCCCTGAATAGCTGCACCGATAGCAACGCATTCATCGGGGTTGATACCCTTGAAGGGTTCTTTGCCGATAAAGTTCTTAACTGCATCCTGAACTGCGGGAATACGGGTAGAACCACCTACCAGAAGCACCTTGTCTATCTGATTGGGCTTCAGACCGGCGTCGCTGAGCACCTGGCGTGTGGGACCCATGGTAGCGTCAACAAGATCTGCTGTGATCTTGTCGAACTCGGCACGAGTCAGTGTTGCCTCAAAGTGGAGAGGTCCGCTTGCGGTTGCGGTAATAAAGGGCAGATTGATGTTACTGGAGGTCATACCGGAAAGCTCGATCTTTGCCTTCTCTGCTGCCTCTTTGAGTCTCTGCATAACCATCTTGTCGTTGCCGAGATCTACGCCGTTTTCCATCTTGAACTTCTTGAGTATCCAATCAATGATTCTCTGGTCAAAGTCATCACCGCCCAGACGATTGTTACCTGCGGTTGCAAGAACCTCGAAAACGCCATCGGAAATGTCAAGCAGAGATACGTCGAAAGTACCGCCACCAAGGTCAAATACCATGATCTTCTGATTGATCTCCTTATCCATACCGTAAGCAAGCGCTGCGGCGGTAGGCTCGTTGATAATACGCTTAACGTCAAGACCTGCGATCTTGCCTGCGTCCTTGGTTGCCTGACGCTGTGCGTCGGTAAAGTATGCGGGAACGGTAATAACAGCCTCGGTAACTTTTGTGCCGAGATATGCCTCAGCATCAGCTTTAAGCTTCTGAAGTACCATTGCGGAAAGCTCCTGAGGAGTATACTTCTTACCGTCGATCTCCTTAGAATACGCAGTACCCATTTCACGCTTGATACTGATAATAGTACGGTCGGGGTTAGTGATAGCCTGGCGCTTTGCAACCTGACCTATCATTCTCTCGCCGGTCTTAGAAAAAGCAATTACGGAAGGTGTGGTTCTTGCTCCCTCGGGATTGGGGATGACTACGGGCTCGGAGCCCTCATAAACAGCCACACAAGAGTTGGTGGTACCAAGATCTATACCAATAATTTTTCCCATGATAAAAATTCCTCCTGAATTATATTTATATGAATTTATTTTTTACAAATTTAGTTCGCGACCTTTACCATCGCATATCTTATAACACGATCACCCTTGATGTAGCCCTTCTGGAGTACCTCAACGATCTCGTTTTCGCCGTATGCTTCATCATCTATATGCATTACGGCATTGTGTACATTGGGATCAAATGTTTTGCCCAACGATTCTATTTCACAAATACCAAGCTTGGCAAATGTTTCACCAAAGCTTTTAAGCGTAAGCTCAAGTCCTTTGGCAACTGCCTCGGCGTCCGAATAAACAGCGGCACGCTCCAGATTGTCAAGCACGGGAAGCACCGCGTTTACAGCGTCGGCATGCGCATCCGCATAACAGCTCTCACGCTCTTTGATCGATCTTTTTCTGAAATTATCGTATTCGGCGATCATTCTCATATATTTATCTTCAGCCGCCGCCGCGCGTTCCTCAGCCTTTTCCAGCTGATGACGAAGCACCTCAAGCTCTGCTTCAAGCTTCTTTACCTTTTTGCGGTCACCGCGATTTTCTTTCTCGCAAGCCTTATTATCAGCCTCTATTGCGTCAGTCTCGATGTTTTTTTCAACCTCAACGGTGCCTTCGCATTCTGCTGTCTCATTCATATTCTTTTCTTCTTGCATTGTATCCATGTCCTTTCAATACTCATTAACCGTTATCATCTGACTTGCCCTCAGTAAGCTGTTGTTGATCCGCTCCGGCATCAAGTAAATTGGCAATATTTCCACCCAAACTGTCAATAGTAGCCAGTACTTTGGCATAATCCATGCGCAACGGTCCGATTATTCCGACCGCACCAACAGTCTTTCCGTCTTTCTTTATCTGCTTGTAAACAATTGCCGATTGGTTCATGACTTTAACCGAACTTTCAGAGCCCAAAACGACCTTGACTCCGTCGTTTTGACCGTGCGCGCTCTCCGATCCCTCTACAAGATCAAGTATCTCATCCTTACTTTCAAGCGCACCGATAAGCTCTCCAAGCTGCTCTGAATCCGAATACTCGGGATACTGAAGCAGACGATTAAGTCCGCTGAGCTTAAGCTCACCACCGTCAAGCTCGTTCATGACCTCATATATTCCCTTTACCGCAACGGATACCAAATCAGAACGACCCATCATATCAGATTCCATTTGCATCATAATGGGCAACGTTATTTCGCCCGCGGTAAGACCTGCAAGATTTTGATTAAGCGTTTTACCAAGCATTGATATGGAATCGGGATCAACGGCAGAATCACTTCTTATATTCTTGGTCTTAACCTGTGATGTGCCGTTCATCATTATAAGAAGGAAATTGTGTGTATCGATATATACCGCTTCAAATCTTGCGAAATTTATCGCGGTAGCTTTGGGACGTATCGCAATTCCCGTATAATTGGTAAGGCTGCTGGCAAGCTTAGAGGCTGTGTCAAGTATCTGATCGAGCTCGCCCATTTTAATTTTGAGAAGATTGTTAATCTGCATGACCTCTCGCGCGGTCATGGCATAGCTGTCTATCAGACTGTCAACGTAAAATCTGTAGCCAAGCTCACTCGGCACTCTGCCTGCCGATGTATGAGGCTGTTCAAGATAACCCATCTCCTCAAGCTCTGCCATTTCATTTCGTATGGTGGCCGAGGAACAAGTCAACTGACGGCTTTGCATGATATATTTTGAGCCAACGGGCTCTCCGCCTTCTATATGAGCATCAACTATCGCTTTAAGTATCTGCTTTTTCCTTTCGCTCAATTCATGCGTGTTATTTTTCACAAGTGCCTCCTTCCAAAACAAAACGACTCACATCGTGATAATTTGCGTTTTTAGCACTCTTTTGATATAAGTGCTAAACTACGCTATAAATTTACCACTAAATGAGCCGTTTGTCAAGGGGTTTTTCAAATATTTTTCAACTTTTTTGTGTTTTAGTGCTAATTTTCAGCTTTCCGTCACAGTATCAACATATCTGTACTGAACAGATGTAACACGGTCGTCACGGATAAGGAAAACCAAATTTATTTTGCCCGATCCATATACCAAGGAACTACCGTTATCCTGACCTTCTCCGTATGCAGCCACCACCGCCGCTTTTTCTGCACCAACTGAGATACCCTCAGGCGTGGACAGCGAATCGTCAAGCAATGTTACCATAAAAATTATATCCTTGCCGTCAAGAGGCGATACACTGATTTGTACACTTCCGTATGTGTAAATTTTGTCTTTTCCGTCAAAAGCGCAGGAAGCTGCTTCATAATATCCGGACGGTTCTCCCAGCTTTTCACTAATCGGAGCAAAATCATCTCCCGGAGCAAATTTTACTTCATTATAAATAAAGCTGAACGACTCGGCATTGTCACCTGAAGAGTTGTCGGCAACACAAGCGACCAATGTTAAAAACATTGTTATCACGAGCGCCGCGCAAACAATTTTCTTTATCATTTTGTTTTTTCTTCCTTTTCATTATAATATTTCTCACACTTGTCAGTCCAAACAAGCGCCATCTCGCTATTGGATCTGTTATCGTCAAGATCAAAGTCGCGTACAAGTATCTCACCAAAATATGCAGACAGCTTCTCAGCTCCCGAGACGTTCAAATGAAGTCCCATATCATACGTATCAGCCGACCAATCAATGCCGATATCGTCGCACATTTCAAGCAAGTTGTAGTATTTCAGATTATATTTTTGAGCGTATGTGACTATCTGTTCTTCCCACTCTTCATACCAATGCGGATATAAACTCGGCGCTTTAATAAGAACAAATTCACTGCCGTGCTCCTCGCAAAGCTCCCGCATACGGTCAAGGTAATCCCAACACACGTCGGAAAACTCATAATTTTCAAGCGGAACCGGAGCAGGTATTTCCCCCACAGGTCGGACTCCTGTTTGCATCAAGTAGCCGCTATGCCCCAAAATATCGCGTTTGAACATATATTCAAAGTCCTCTTTGCCTATCTCGCTCCAACGCGAATGATATCTCAGAAGCGGAAAAATATATGTTATGGCATCTTCCTCATCGGTCATAGAGGCTTTTATAGCACCAAGCTTGGAGTATGACAGGCGCATTCCGTCAATGGACATACGGTTGTACGCCTCGCTTTGCGGCTCATCGTATTTCATGGAAAGCACATTAAAAACGACTACATCGGGTGTCTCGTATCTGTACATATCCTCAAGCAAGTAATACGATTGCCAGATAAGCTGCTGTGCACTTCCCCGTATATACGAGCTTATGCCGTATTGCTCCCACAAAACTATGGGGGAGAAATTCTCATATACCTCGCAGTCACCGACAAATATAACATCATGCTCCACTGTCTCATTATAATATTCGGCAATAAGAGCGCCTTCGGGGATCTCCGACATATATTTAGGAACAAGCAAGCGCTGCATCAGCCAAAGCAATACGATCATCAATAAAAGAATCGCACCGCAAAAAACTGTATTTTTTATTTTTTTGATCATTTTTGAAATATTATCCGAACAAAGCTGAGACAAATTCGTCAGCGTCAAACGGCTGCATATCATCTATTTTTTCACCTACACCTATAAACTTAACAGGGATGTTAAGTTCTTTCTTAATAGACAAAACTATACCGCCCTTTGCCGTACCGTCAAGTTTGTTAAGTATAAGGCCCGTAATTGCCGCCGCGTGACTGAATTCCTTAGCTTGAAGGACCGCGTTTTGTCCTGTGGTAGCATCAAGAACCAAAAGATTTTCGCGGGCAGCACCCGGCAATTCTCGATCTATGACGCGGTTTATCTTTGCGAGCTCATCCATAAGATTCTTTTTATTGTGCAAACGTCCAGCGGTATCGATTATAAGCACATCCGCGCTATGCTTTTTAGCATATCCAACAGCATCATAAACCACTGCTGCAGGATCGGATCCCTCCTGTTGACGTACAAGCTCAACGCCTGCGCGGTCACACCAAACAGAAAGCTGGTCAATCGCCGCCGCACGGAATGTATCAGCAGCCGCAACCACCACTTTTTTTCCGTCTTGCTTTAACTGATTGGATATTTTTCCGATCGATGTGGTCTTTCCCGCACCGTTTACGCCAATTACCAGTATCACGGAAGGCGTGGTGGTAAGCTCCAATGGACGCCCCGCGCCGATCATTTCGGCAAGTATTCCGCGAAGCGCGTCCATAACCTGATCCTTTTCTTTCAGTCTGCCATCCTTTATCTGATCGCGCAGCTTTTCTATTATATCCTCCGTTGCCCCCACGCCTACGTCAGCGCAGATCAACAGCTCCTCAAGCTCTTCAAGCAGATCTTCGTCCACCTTAACAAAGCTTTTAAGCAGATCATCAACCTGCTTCACAAGCGCGTTCTTTGTTTTTGTCAGACCTGCGCGAAGCTTATCCAAAAATTTCATTCCAATCGTCTCCTCTTGTCTTTGATATATCATCCACATTCAGTGTCAGTATTTTTGAAATACCGTGCTGAGGCATGGTAACACCGTAAAGGCGGTTCGCCGCTTCCATAGTGCCGCGGCGGTGCGTAATAAGTACAAACTGTGTTCCATCCGAATATTTCTTTATATATTCGGCGAATCTTCCAACGTTGACCTCATCAAGCGCCGCTTCTATCTCGTCCAGAATACAGAACGGCGTAGGATTAACTTGAAGTATCGCAAAGAACAATGCTATTGCTACGAAAGATTGCTCACCTCCGGACAGCTGCATCAGGTTTTTGATGATCTTTCCTGGAGGTGCGGCGCTTATTTCTATGCCGCTTTCAAGAACATTGGTAGGATCCGTAAGCGAAAGCTTAGCCGATCCGCCACCAAACAACTCGGAGAAAACACGGTTAAAGTTTTCGTTGATCTTATTGAAGGATTCAAGGAATCCGCTTTCCATGTTACCCTCGAGCTCTCCGATAATGGACAGCAAATCCTTTTTGGATTTTTCAAGATCCTTTATCTGCGCCTCCATTGAATCGTGACGGGCCTTTACCTCATTAAACTTATTGACCGCATCAAGATCCACATTGCCTATGACACGCAAGCGGTTTCTGCACGAGGTCTGCTCAGCGACCGCCGCAGGGCGTGCTTTTGCGTCAAGCTCGGGATAGCCCAGGGCAACAGCCTCGGCGCGAGTAAGCTGATAGTCATCCCACAGCTTTGTAGAAAGATCTTGCTGCTCTTGCTTTAACTGCTCCAGCTTGTTTTCGTTAAAGGTGTGTTCTCTGAGTATAATATCCTTCCGTGATTGCTTTTCTTTCGTCTTAGCGGCAAGCTCGTTGAGCATGCGCTCATATTCCAATCCGCCCTCTTCAGCCCGTGCGCGCTCCGCATTGAGACGTTCAAGCACAACAGTTCCCTCTCGCGCTGCGGCTCGGTTGTCGGTTTGCTCAGCAGTCAAACGTTCGATAGTATTACTAAGATCACGTATTCTGCGCTCTCGCTCGGAAATATCCAGACGGCAAGTTTCCGCGCGCTGAGCAGCCGCTTGCTGCAGCATTTGCTCTGTCTCAATGTCTTTTTGAGCCTCACTTATAGAAATATGCAACTCTATGACGCGAGCATCACATTCGCTCTTTTTGTCAAGCAACTCGTTGCGTTCAATATCCTTACTGTATCTGAAATCACTTATTTCGGAAATCTGATGCTTGATTTCGACCTCGCGACGGCGCAGGCCGTCGATATCCTCCGCTTGACGCTGCTGCTGCTCAATAATACCCGCAATATCACTCTTGAGCTTTTCAATAAGCGTATTGTTTGCATCCAACTTGGCCTTTAACTGCTCCAGAGAAGCCATCTCACCCGAGCGCAACGCTTCATTTAATTTCGATCGTTCCAATGCAGATGATGCTTCATCACGAAGCGATAAAATCTCGTTATCTATTTTTTGTTTTTCTTTTATTTTGATGTCTATCTGCTTGTCAAGCTCTGCCACTTCGATTTCCATACGTTTGATTTCGCCTGCTCGTCCGAGTATGCTCGACGATGTACGCGATGAACCGCCTGTAAACGAACCGCCGAAGTTGATCTGCTGACCGTCAAGCGTAACCACACGCACACGGTATTTCTGAGCTTTAGCCATAGCGGTAGCATTATCAATGTTGTCAAAAACCAGCGTACGTCCGATAAGGCTTGAAAGAATTTCGCGGAACTTTCCCTCACTCTTAACAAGCTCGTCTGCCACGCCTATATATCCGGCATATCCCGCAGCTTCCTTCATTTCCTGCGACGGCGTCTGCCCACGCATGGAAGTAAGCGGGAAAAATGTAGCGCGACCTGCGTTTTCACGTTTGAGAGCCGCCATAGCTGATTTCGCTACGCTTTCATCCTCAACAACAATGTGCTGCAAATTGGCACCCAGCGCAGTCTCAACTGCATTAACATATTTGTCATCTACCGAAATAAGCTTGGAAAGCGGACCGTATATACGTCCGCAAGGGATACCCATAGCGTTGGTTATCTTGCCCTCGGCGTAACGCTTCATAACAAAACGCACGCTGGACGAATAACCTTCAAACTGCTCTTCCATTGCACGGAAGTTTTCGATTCTGTGCTGACGCGAATCGCGTTCAAGCTTGAGTCTTGAAATTTCAGCCTCACATTCAGAACGCTCCAGCTCTGCTTTCTGAAGCTCCTCGTTCTTTTTGTCAGCCTCTGCGTTCAAAAGCTCGATCTGCTCGGTATATTTATCAACAGTCTTTTGTTTTTGAGCACAGCTTTCGGCATATGTCTTCGAAACCTTCGCATATTCCTCCAATTCACCGGCAATAGCGCTGTTTTTATCGGTATTTGATAGCTGTGTTTTTTCAATGAGCGATTTGCGTACCTGGATGTCTATTGACTCATTTTCCAGCGCACGAATATCTGCCAGCGCTTGGTCTATAGCGTTCGAAAGCTTGGACGCCTCCTCCTCATATTTGCCCGCATCCTGCTCATTTTGTGCATGTTCCGACTTTAGCTGCTCCAATTTTTGCGATAATTCAAGTAGCTTCGCGTCACGCTCACCATACGCTCCATCTTCCGATTCGAGCGTTTTGCGTAAGCTAAGCAATGAGCCTTCCGCCTCTGCGATCAGCTCGCGGCAGTGGGACATTTCATTTTCGTTGACCTTATATCGGCTGTCTATTTCGTGATTGCGCTCTGTACGTTCGCGTATCTTTTCAAGCAACTCCGCAGAAAGCTTGCGGTTGTTTTGAGATTCAAAATTGATCTTTTCGGATTGCTGCTCGTACGCCTCGATAGCCTCGGTAACATTTTGCAAGTCAAATGATGAATATTTATAGCGCTCCTCAGCTTGCTCGACTTCCTTGTGAAGTCTGTCGGTATCGTAAAGCCAGAGCTGAACGTCAACCTTTTTCTTCGCTTCCAGCAGTTCAATAGCACGCTTTGCCTTTTCAGCATCACGCTCAAGAGGACCAAGCTGGGCACACACCTCACCAAAAAGGTCGTTGATACGCGTCATATTATCGTCAACTGCAGAAAGCTTACGCTCTGCCTCATTCTTTTTGAAACGGTACTTTGCAATGCCCGATGCATCCTCGAATATACTGCGGCGCTCGTCACTCTTGCGCGAGATAATTTCCGCTATCTTACCCTGACCGATAATAGAGTATCCGTCACGTCCGATACCGGTATTCATAAAAAGCTGATATATATCCTTAAGTCTTACCGACTGACGATTGATAAAATACTCGCTCTCCTTGCCGCGATAATAGCGGCGGGTGACGGTAACCTCATCAAACGGACTCTCAAGACGGTGCTCCGGGTCGGTATTATCAAATGTAACGGATACCTCGGCAAAGCTCATGGGACGACGTCCGTCGGCTCCTCCGAATATAATATCCTCCATTTTTGCGCTTCGTATGCTCTTTGTGGAAATTTCGCCAAGGACCCAACGCATAGCGTCCGAAATATTGGACTTTCCGCTTCCGTTAGGACCTACTATAACCGTAGTTCCGTTTTCAAATATAAGCTTGGTCTTGTCCGGAAAGGACTTAAAGCCTTGAAGTTCAAGTGATTTCAGGTACAACTGTCTATCCTCCTGTCGGGAATATAACTTTTTATAGCAACATTATATGTCGGCAACTTGTCATCTTCGACAAATTTTATATCACAAAGCAAGAATTTATTCCGTAGTCTTGCAGAATTTTTCTTCTTTTGCCCAACTGCTTTTGATGTTTCGCCTCGTGGAACGGATATTACCACACGCCCGCCGCGAACGCCTACCGCCTCAAGCTCACGGGAAATTATGTCCATATAAAGCTCGCCCATAGCAAGCTCGCCAACAGCCGAGTGGTTAGCACCGCCCCATACCATACTGTCATCCGAAAGATTTTCAGAAGCGCAAAGCCCCACACGAATGACCGGAACATTGCACTCGGCAAACACCGCAAGCACATCCTTGGTGCGCCGCACCGTCTCACTCTCGTCAAGCACGTCATACTTCCCTGCTTGCGCCATTGAGCACAGCTCGGTATCACGGAACACGACTGTCGGATAAACTCGTGCACCGTCAGCGCCAAGCTCGCATATCGCGCGGGCAGTTGCCTTCTCCGACTCGCCTGACGCCCCCGGCAGACCTATCATCATTTGTCCGATAAGCTCAAATCCGCATTGCTTGATGGCACGGCAAGCGTATTCGGACTGCGCGGCGGTATGACCGCGGCGGCTGGCGGCAAGCACGCTGTCATCCATGCTCTGAATACCAAGCTCCACCGTCTTTACGGGATAGCGGCGCAGTATTTCAAGTATTTCGTCATTGATGTAATCGGGACGGGTGGACATTCGTATACCGCACACACGCCCTGACTTTACGTATTCGTCTGCCGTGTCAAGCAGATATATCATCAGCTCTCGGTCAATGCCCGTAAACGATCCGCCGAAAAAGGCGATCTCCACCTCGGCATCAACGGGAATTGTCGTAAGCGACTCGTCAATAAGCGCACGAACAGAACCGCGATCAAACGAGGTAGTGCCCGATATGGTCCTCTGATTACAGAAAACGCACATATTGGGACAGCCCAGATGCGGTATGAACACGGGAATATTTATATGTCGCTTACTTGTCTTCATAATTTCGCCATTCTTCGTCGCTTTTCAACATTTAGATAATAATACATTTTATTATACCATATCTTGTACACAATTTCAACAGTTAATTGACGTTGCGGCGTTATTTTTTTGTGATATCTTTCATCATAAAACAGCCGACTGCATCGGCTGTTTTCTGTGAGTTAATTATCTATTTGCGAATTATTTTTCCGTCGAATAATGCCTCAAATTCTTCGATCGTACCCTTTACTATCAGATCCTTTTGGCAGACCATACGCCCCTGGTCGCGAATTATTCCGAAAGAGATGTGATACCATTCGCCCATATCAAAAAACCTTGGTAACATTCTCAACAAGCATACATTCTTCAAACTTTTGACCGTACACTGTTATCTCACCATCTACAATAGTCATTCTTGTCGAAATTATCGATTTGTTAAGATCTTTCTTGGACGGAACCATGGGTATTACCCCCATAGCCAAAACGCAAACTATAGCTATGGGTATAAACCATCCGGGAAGCTCAAGTTGAGTTATTATAAAATGATATGTACGCCTCCGTTTTTATTTTATTAATCCCCTCGCCATATCAATAATATAATCTTCGCGATAACACGTTTCTCCAAGCCATTGCTTCTCTACCTCGGTAAATGCTCCGTTGGCATAGCGTTCAATATACGGTTGAATAAAGTCGGGCTCATATTTCGCAAGATATTCACCTGCATACTCAAATGCAAATAAATTCCCTTGCTTGACCAAATGCTTGAACAATTTTGTAATAACTGCGTTGCTTTCACATTGATTTATTTGATCTGTTCGAATAATTCGAGGACTTCCGTTTTCATAGTAGCAAACAGCATAATACCCATCATACAAATATACCTTCTGTCCATCTATAGAAAACAGAATGCAATCTGTCAAGTCACTTCCCTCATCGGTAAAAACAGTATCCGGCTCTTTTCCTGTCAACGCAAACCTTTCACCCACATTGTTTTTTTGCAATAATACATCCGCGATATAATAATAGGATTTATCCTCTGTGAACTCAACCATACCGTAAAGCACACTCTTTGCATTGACCGTTATATCAAATGGACCTTGCTCCTCATAATTTGAATGAGAAGATTGCATCTTATCAATAACGATAACACCACCCGGCGCTACAACCATTTTGGCAACAAACAGCATCAACATCAGAAAAGCTATAATATCGCAACGGATAAATGTTCTGAAGCCTGATTGCTTATTTTCGCTATCAGATGCATTATTATCTTTTGAGCATACTGTGTGAAAAACAGTTAGAATAACTATCAGAACAGTCTCCAAAACAAATAATTTTATGCTATGCAAAAAATCCAGATTCTTAAACGCGCGTGCAAGATACGGAGATGCTTCCGTGTATTTAAAGCTTACTGCATTATATTGATCGATCAAAAACGCGTCGTAACAACCGACGGCACCTAAAGCAACGACGATCAACACCAAGCAACCTATATAACACTTTTTATTTTTCCAAATAGCATTCTCTTTTGAAGCGGCAATAAAGTAAACAATACAAAAATAAATAATAACAAAAACATCTGTACCAATATACTTCCACCACGCAGAAATGTGTACGATATAAACTAATACAATATCCAGTACGCATCTGAGTAATATCAGTCCAAAAAATTTAATGATAAGTGGTTTTTTATCTTTCTTTCCGCGCAGCTTTAAGGCTCCATCGGAAAGCAGGGATCTGTTTTCAGAAAACACAATTATAAAAAATGCGGCATATAGCACCGTAAAGATAGCGTCAAAAATTATATCGGATAATTTATATTCCCCGCTGACACGGTGCAAATAATATGTAGTAATAAATTGAACTATATTCAGAGAAAGAACAAAAGTTAGATTTTCTACCAAATGATGTTTCCTCATAATAGTTACCTCCGAATAATTTATGGTTTATTATCATTATAACATATATAAACAAAATTTGCAATAAAAAATAAAAACAGCCACTCGCGCAGAGTGGCTGTAATCAGTTATATTTCACCAAACAATTCAAGTGCCTGGCGCGCGGCGTTTTGCTCTGCCTCGCGCTTGGAATGCCCTGTTCCCTTGCCTATCACGTTGGAATTAAGCCGAGCCTCGACCTCAAAGACCTTGTTATGGTCGGGGCCGCTCTCGCCCACCGTGACGTATTCTGGCTGTTCATTTCCCGACTGCTGGATGAGCTGCTGCAGATGTGTTTTATAATCCTGCGCGACCTCGTCGTCGCCCTTGCCCACAAAGGCCCCCAGCTCCTTGAGTACAAACGGCATCAAAAACTTTGCAACGACTTCCTTGCCGAACTCGCCTGCGTCAAGATATATCGCCGCCAGCGTCGCTTCAAAAGCATCGGCAAGTATGGATTTTCGCTCACGACCGTGATTTTTGTCCTCACCGCGTCCCAGACGCAGAAAGTCTCCCAGTCCTATTTGCTGAGCATATCCCGCCAGCGCTCGCTCGCAGACAACATCCGCTCGCATACGCGTCAGTGCCCCCTCGGCATGTCGGTCGGCATAATGAGCAAAAAGATGCTCACTGACAATAATGGACAATACCGAGTCACCCAGAAATTCAAGTCTCTCGTTGCACTCGCACTCCACATGGCGCACTTTAAGCTCATTTGAATAGGATGAATGTGTAAACGCCGTTTGTATCAGCGTTTTGTCCCGAAAAATATATCCTATCCGTTGTTCAAATTCGGATATTTCAAGTGGTAATGTCATTTCGTCACCTCCGCAGTCTCAGACTGCGCCGCTTCTGCCTTTGAACGGTTTTGTGCGGCAAGCTTATTTATCTCACATGATATTTTTTCGGACACGTCCGCATTAGCGCAATTGCGTGCCTGACGTATCGCATTCTTTATCGCCTTCGCCTTGGACGATCCGTGAGCCTTAATAACCGGCTTGCGAAGGCCGAGCAAGGGTGCCCCACCATACTCTGACGGGTCAAAATTCTTTTTTATGTTCTGTATTTCTTCATTAATAAGCACAGCCGCTGCCTTGGTTCTCATGTTTGTATAAAAACAATCCTTAAGCGTCTTGAGCATCATCTTGCCCATGCCCTCAATAGATTTAAGCGCAATGTTACCTGTAAAACCGTCCGCAACCAAGACATCACAAGCGTCAAAAGGAATATTATTAGCTTCAACATTTCCCACAAAATTAATATCACGGTTTTCACGCAAACGTTTATATGTATCCATTTGCAGCTGAGTTCCCTTGCTTTCCTCCGTGCCATTATTAAGAAGTCCGATACGGGGCGACTCTATTGCATGGACATTTTTCATATATGCGCTACCCATTACCGCGAACTGCTCAAGGTAAACGTCCGTAACCGACACATTTGCTCCCGAGTCAAGCAACAGCACCGGCGGAGTCATTGGAAGTATGCTTGCAATAGCCGCGCGCTGTATGCCGGGAATCTTGCGCACAATAAGGCTTGCCGCCGTAAACAGTGCGCCCGTATTCGCCGCGCTTACAAAGGCATCTCCATCACCTGAGGCAAGCATTCGCAATCCACAACAAAGCGAGGATTCCTTTTTAGCGTGCAGTACGACCATAGGATCATCATCCATATTTACAACGACATCCGTATGCACCACGCAGTGGTCAGCAAGGTCGAACGAGCACATCGACGCTACACGCTTTATTTGTGTCTCGTCGCCAACCAGTACAAGCTCAACGCCGTATTCATTAGCCGCATCAAACGCGCCCTTTAATATTTCATCAGGGGCGTTGTCTCCGCCCATTACATCTATTATGATCTTCATCTGAAGGATCAGCCCTTTCAATAAATACTGCTTTTGATACTGTCTATCTGCTCAAATGAACGTTCAGCAATTGCCTCATATTTTGCAATTTTTCCGCCCTTGACGCGTCTGCCGAGTGGTTCGATTATACCAAAATTGGCATTCATAGGCACAAATTTACCCGTTCCGCCGCGGCTGACATAGCCCGCCATAGCACCAAGCATAGTTGTCTCGGGGAAAGTGAATTTATCCTGACCGAGAAAAGCGCGCGCCGCCGAAATGCCTGCGACAAATCCGCTACCCGCAGATTCAATATATCCCTCAACGCCCGTAATTTGTCCCGCAAAATAGATGTGAGGTCTGTCTATCATGCAATAGTTGGCATCAAGAAGTCCGGGAGAATTAAGATATGTGTTGCGGTGCATAATGCCGTAACGCAAAAACTCAGCGTTTTCAAGTCCCGGTATCATTCCAAACACTCTTTTCTGTTCGGGGAACGCAAGATGTGTCTGGAAACCTACAAGATTGTACATAGTTCCGGCAACATTCTCTTTGCGCAGTTGTACCACCGCATACGCTTCCTCTCCTGTGCGCTTATCCACCAGTCCTACCGGCTTCAGCGGACCATAGCGCAGCGTATCATAGCCACGCCGTGCCATGACCTCAACAGGCATACAGCCTTCAAACACCTGTATCTCACGCTGGGTCTCTTTATCGAAATCCTTGAGCTCTGCCTCACGCGCAGTTATAAGCGCGTTATAAAACGCGTCATACTGTTCGCGCGTCATTGGACAGTTTATATAATCGGCATCGCCCTTATCATAGCGCGAGCCGAAATACGCCACGTCCATGTTAATACTCGCAGCATCCACAATAGGTGCCGCAGCATCAAAAAAGTGGAGGTTGCCGCAACCGAGTGTGTCGCGGATATAGTCTGCCATTGCGTCAGACGTAAGAGGACCTGTAGCAATAACAGTTATCCCATCATCGTCAACAGACGTCACTTCTTGAAAAATAACCTCTATATTTGGATGGTTTTTTATATGATCTGTGATATACTTTGAAAATTGGGTTCTGTCCACAGCTAACGCCGATCCTGCCGGAACTCGGCTGGCATACGCCGCCTGCATTATCAGCGAACCCAGACGGTTAAGCTCCTCCTTGAGCAATCCGACCGCATTTGTGGGGCGGTCGGAGCGCAAGGAATTAGAACAGACCAGCTCTGCAAATTCGGGAGCATGATGTGCGGGAGTATATTTCTGCGGCTTCATTTCAATCAGCCGTACCGGCACTCCACGCTCAGCAGCTTGCCATGCTGCCTCACATCCTGCCAATCCTGCACCGCAGACTGTCAGTTTTTCTTTCATTATTATAGTTCCTTTTTGTGGATTGTTATTTATCGGATTCGTATCCGCAACCCTCTGTACGGCAGTACAAGGTATCGCGCCCCTTGCGGCGGAACAGTATCTCACCGCACTTAGGGCATTTGTCTACAGTAGGCATATCCCATGAAGAAAAATCACAATCGGGATAACGCTCACAACTATAAAATACTGTCTTGTTTCTTCCGTGCTTGATAACGACCTTAGCGCCGCATTTGGGGCACGGAACATCGGTCTCCTTAAGCTTCTGCTTGGTAAACTTACACTTGGGATAATTTATACAAGCATAAAAGCTTCCGAATTTACCCGTTCTGAGCACCATATCTCCGCCGCACTTTTCGCACTTAAAGTCTGCCACCTCAAGCTTTTTCTGCGTTTTTTCAGCTTGCTCTGCTTCAGTTTTTTCCTGTGGTTCAAGCGGTTTGGTGTTTCGGCACTTGGGATAATTGGGACACGCCGCAAACTTTCCGTATCTGCCCATTTTAACCACCATGCGGCTGCCGCACTTTTCACAGATCATGTCGGTTTCCTCGGGAGGCGGCATCAGACTTCCGTCAACAGCATTCTTCTCTGCTTTTTCAAGGTCAACCTTGAAATCAGCCCAGAAGTCGCGCAATACCTTTTTAAGCTCAACATTGCCGTTTTCTATTCCGTCAAGGTCGTCTTCCATCTCTGCGGTAAATCTGTAGTTTACAACGTCCTCAAAATTATCAACCATGAGCTTGGTCGTAACCTCTCCAAGCTGTGTAGGGACAAGAGATTTGCCCTCTCGCTTTACATAGTTGCGGGCTATTATGGTAGTAATTGTAGGTGTGTACGTACTGGGACGACCGATTCCCTTTTCCTCAAGGAACTTGACCAATGAAGCTTCTGTGTATCTGGGAGGAGCTTCCGTAAAATGCTGATCCATAGCTACAGACTTAGCATCCAACTGCTGACCTTCCTTAATATCGGGAATAAGCACGTCCTTCTGCTCGCTGTCATCGTCAGCACGGGTACTGCTTTCTTCGCTCTCCTCATAAACAGCCATATAGCCGGGGAAAGCAATGGTGTATCCGCTTGTACGGAATATATAACCTCCGCAAGCAAAATCGGCAACTACAGTATTAAGCTGCGCCGACTGCATCTGGCTGGCAATAAATCTTGACCAGATAAGCTTATATAGTCTGTACTGATCGACAGTCAGATGTTTACGTATAATTGCGGGATCAAGAGCAAGATGAGACGGACGAATAGCCTCATGAGCATCCTGCGCGCCGTTACGCGACTTATATACGCGCGGAGACTGAGGATAGTATCCCTCTCCGTATTTCTGCACTATGAACTCTCTTGCGGCACTCTGCGCTTCGCTTGAAACACGGAGCGAGTCAGTTCTCATATAGGTTATAAGACCCTGTACGCCGCCGTTTTCAGAGCCCAGATTAATACCTTCATAAAGCTCCTGAGCCACCTTCATAGTACGCGCGGTCTGGAAGCCAAGCTTTTTGGCAGCCTCTTGCTGCAAAGTTGATGTAGTAAACGGAGGAGCCGGCGCTTTATGACGAACACCTCTCTTAACCGCTTTTACGGAAAAAGGTTTTCCGTCTACGGCATTCTTGATAGCCATTGCCTGCTCGCCGTTTTCTATACGCATTTTCCCATGAGCCTCATCGCCGTAAAAATGCGCAAGTATATCTGCTCCAAAGCAGTCAAGCAACGCATCTACGGTCCAGTATTCATCCGGAACAAAAGCGCGTATCTCCAGCTCTCTGTCAACTATTATTTTAGTCGCCACAGACTGCACTCGACCTGCCGAAAGACCGCCCTTTACAGTCTTCCAAAGATACGGAGACAGCTTATAACCAACTATTCTGTCAAGAATTCTTCTTGCCTGCTGCGCATCTACAAGATTCATATCTATGTTGCGCGGAGACTTGATAGCTGCCTTTACGGCAGTTTTTGTTATCTCATTGAAGGTAACACGCAATGTTTTTTCCATCGGTATACCAAGTGCCGTGGCAAGGTGCCATGAGATAGCCTCACCCTCACGGTCAGGGTCAGTCGCGAGGAATACTTTTCCGGCAGACTTTGCTTCTTTTTTAATCTCTTTTATAAGATCACCTTTGCCGCGAATATTTATATAATGAGGGGCAAAATCATTTTCAATATCAACGCCCAGGGTGCTTTTGGGCAGGTCTCTTACGTGACCCTTGGAAGCTACAACTTTATAATTTGCACCCAAATATCCTTTTATTGTCGCCGCCTTAGACGGAGACTCAACTATTACAAGATTCGGCATCTTTTTCCGGTCCTTTTACTAAATTAACGTTTAATGTAAAGCCCACCTGGAAGCGAGCTTACAAGTCCTTTGAGTTCAAGCATAGTCATGGCAGTCATGATCTCTCCTATGCTATAGCCCAGCTTTGCAAGTGCATCGACTGTTACAGCGCGATCGTCGGGTATTTCCGCAAACAACGCACGGTGCTTTTCGTCAAGTGACGCCAAAACTTCCGCCGAACTGTCCCCCTTCGCCTTAACGACAGGTTGAGGCGACTTTCCCGTTTGCATGGTTACTTCCGAATCAAATGCGACAGACTTAGTCTTGCGCCCCTGCGGTCTGTCTGAGGCGGCAGACACAGAACGTTTACGATCAAAGCTCTCGCGCAGTGCAGAAGGCTTATTCGAAAGCACCTCGCCCGAGCTTTTTGAGTGTCTTGCGCTGACACCCATTTTGTCAAGCACGTCCTTGGAAAATGAATATCTTTGACGTGCCGCAGCAAGACGTGCAAGATCAATATATTTGTCATACAGCTTACTGTATTCACGCAAAATATCGTCCGTTTCTGTTATCATTATTGCGCCGTCGCGTATCAAAGCATTTGTTCCGACTGTATTTTCCTGACCCAGATTGCCCGGGATAGCAAACACCTGCCTTCCCTGCGCAATCGCATCCTGCGCGGTTATGATAGCTCCGCTCCGCCCATCCGCCTCAATCACAAGAGTTCCCTGACACATACCACTTATTATGCGGTTGCGTACCGGGAAGTGATCCCCGATGGGAGGTGTACCGGGCGCATATTCCGTAACAACAGCACCGTTTTCAGCGATTATTCCCGCAAGTCTGGTGTGTTCCTTGGGATAAATAACATCTATACCGCTTCCAAGCACTGCCACAGTCTCACCGCCGCCTTTTATAGCACCGCACGCCGCAACGCCGTCAATGCCCAGCGCAAGACCGCTGACAGTAACCACGTTTGCCGCGCCAAGCTCATAAGCTATCTTATACGCGCAGTTGCGACCATATTCACTTATACTCCGAGTGCCTACAACAGCAATACACACTCTGTGATCCATCTGCGGCATATTTCCGCGAACATACAAAAGTACGGGAGGTGCGGGCAACAAACGCAAGCGGTTTGGATACAGCTCTGATGAATATGGCATTATACGCACGTCTGTTTTGGCGCAAAATTCCATAATTTTAGATGCTGTATCAAGGCTTTTATCAGCAAGACGCTCTATGGTTTTGCGATTGATGCCCTCAACACAAGCAAGCTCCTCATAAGAGGCTGTATAGATATCATACGGATTTTCGTATTTCAGCATGAGCCGAGGAAAATCGCGATTTGCGATGCCCAGCTTGCAAGACAGCCATACCCAATATAAATTTTCCGATTTCATATCGTTACCTCCTCTGCATTAAGCCTAATTATGTTTTCTCATCTCCCACATGAATATCGCCGCCGCAGTTGCCGCGTTGAGTGACTCTGTACCGGCACTCATGGGAATAATAACACATCCATCACACGCCGCGATCACCTCGCGGCTGAGTCCGTGACCTTCATTTCCAATCACAACACAATCAGTATGTTCAAGCCCTGCATCGTCCAAGGATAGTGCCTCTGACGTAAGTGCTGCTGCAAAAACACGTCTTCCGCTGTCACGTAACGCTTTTACGGCATCAACGCCGTTGCGGGCGCGAACAGTCTTCAGGCGAAACAGTGCTCCCATACTTCCTCTGAGAGTTTTGGAGCTATATATATCGGCACACTCACCGCAGAGTATCAAGGTCTCAACTCCGAGCGCTGCCGCACTACGCATGATCGTGCCAAGGTTTCCGGGATCTCTTATGTCTTCAATAAGCATAATTCTCTCCCCGCTCGGCAATGATGCAATGCAGTTATTATCTATTGTAACAATTTTATGAAATTTGTCAATATATTTTGCGACACTAATTATGCCTTCCGGCGATTTTTCTTCGGACACAGTGTCGAAAAGACTGTTTTCAAGTAAAATTACTCGTGCCCCGGTATCTTCCGGGTACTTACCGCAAAGCTCCGCGACACGCATACGAACCGTATCGCTGTTATCGCGACGCAAAAAAATATATTCCAGCTCAACGCCCGACATTATTGCTTCGGCGCAAAGCTTTACGCCGTCAAAACGAAAGACTCTATCCGCTTCACGGTGCTTTTTGTCCGACAGTTTGCATAGTTTCACTATCGTAGGGTTATGACGTGATGAAATTATTTCCTGCATTATTATATCCTTTATATGGTTTATAATATGAGAAAACCCGGCATTCCACCGGGTTTTTCTGAAATTTAGGCAAGAGCAGCCTTTGCCTGCTCTGCGAGAGCTGCAAATGCGTCGGGATCGGAAATAGCGATCTCGGACAGCATCTTACGGTTAAGGTCGATACCTGCCTTCTTAAGACCGTGCATAAATGTGGAGTAGTTCATACCGTTGATCTTTGCCTGAGCAGAGATACGGGTGATCCACAGCTGACGGAAATCTCTCTTTTTGAGCTTACGGCCTGCAAATGCATAGTTGCCGCTTTTCATAACAGCCTGCTTAGCCATCTTGAAGTGCTTGGACTTTGCACCCCAGTAACCCTTAGCAGCCTTCAGTACCTTATTTCTTCTCTTGCGGGTTGCTACCGCGCCTTTAATACGTGCCATTTTTTATTCCTCCCAATATTCCGATTATTTCTGGATAAGATTTCTCATGTTGGTTGCCATAGCTCCCTGAACGTAGGAAGCGGTGCGCAGATGTCTCTTGCGCTTCTGGTCCTTAATGCCGAGCTTGTGGCGGTGGTGGCAGTGGTTCATTTTTACCTTGCCGGTTCCTGTAACAGAGAATCTCTTAGCGGAGGCCTTGTGTGTTTTGATCTTTCCCATTGTATTAACTCCTTTACCAATTTATTGCTTAACTTAATTATATCATTCAAACTCGAACAACGAGCATTATGAATAACGATTACTTGTTCTTGACGGGTGCGAGCACCATGCTCAAAAATCTTCCGTCAAGCACGGGTTTTTTATCAGCAACGCCAACCTCGGCGCAAGCTGCTTCAAACTTTTCGATGATCTCTCGTCCAAGCGGAATATGAGCCATCTCGCGGCCCTTAAAGCGCATAACGACGCGAACCTTATTGCCGTCTCCCAAAAAGCGCAGAGCATGCTTTACCTTTGTTTCAAAGTCATGCGTATCAATGCGGCAGGAAAGCTGTATCTCCTTGAGCTCAACAGTCTGCTGCTTCTTTTTGGCTTCTTTTTCTTTTTTGTCACGCTCAAAACGGTATTTACCGTAATCCATGATCTTGCAAACAGGCGGAGTTGCCTGAGCCGCGATCATAACCAGATCGAGACCTGCCTCAAATGCCGCTTCTCTTGCGGCGTCGGAGCTCATTATACCAAGCTGCTCACCGTCTTCGCCGATAACGCGCACCTCTTTGACGCGAATATCGTCGTTGATCATCATATCTTTTGTTGCGATGTTAGGACACCCCCATACAAAAAAATTCGCACGGAAACAGATCCCGCGCGACACACATAAAAAACCTAATACAGGCTTTTGAATATCGACCCGGCTCGCGTTGCGGCAGGGTGAGAGCGGAAACTCTGCTTCTTTTTGCTTGCTTATTATAGCACTCTTGCATCTGTTTGTCAATACCTTTATAAAAAAATTTTTTATTTTTTCGCAATCATAAATTTTCGTCATTTGTCATAAAATTCAGTACAAACACGGATATGGCACAAAAACAGGCGTCTAAATTCGATCTGAGATTACATTAAATTATCGAAAAATGTGCATTTTGGACAAAATAGCCTATTTTATTTGGCTTTTTTTCTAAGTCATATCTATTTTAACGAATTTTTTGGTCAAAAATCGTCAATTTTGATAATTTACAAAACTCCCGAGTTGTAGTATAATAGAGCCACGCGAGGGAGGCAAGACTCGCAACCCCTATGCACAACAGTCACCGATCATTTGCGGAATATCAATCTCATGATATCAACGCGCATTTGACGGTCGCTTGTTGTGCTTTTTATTTTGTCTTGTGACGGAACTGTGATAATATATTAATTATTTGAAGAAAATTCAAAAAAGGTATAGAAAAATCCGTTCCGTTGTGTTATAATATTAAATTGAAGATTTATTATCTATTGATATTGAAGCCGCAGAAGCGGCATGAGGTTTATTAAAATGTCCAATTATCTTGAAAAAGTATCCGAGGCACATCTGCCGGTCGTAGTCCTGCGGGACGCCGTGCCGCTCCCCTCGGTAAACACTACATTCACCATATCCGACAAATCGGGCATCGCCGCGGCACGCTCCGCCAATCACCCGCAAAGTCGTATTTTTATAGTTGCTCAGCACACATATACAGAAGATGAGCCCTCCCCCGACAGCCTTCACAACGTTGGCGTTGTCGCAAAAATAAAGCATTCCATCATCACTCCCGACGGAACACTGCAAATAATTATATCGGGAGCGCATCGCGGTATAGCGCTGAATTACAAAAAGTCCGGTGAGTATCTGTCTGCGGATGTACTTGTAAAAACAATATATCTCGACGAAACAGATATTAAAGCGCAGGCGTATATGCGTGAGGCTGTTAAAGCAATGCTCGGCATACATAAATTTATGCCCCACATTTCCAATGACATCGTTTCATTTGTAAAAACAATAAACGATCCCGCAGTGCTTGCGGACTATATTGCGTTTCACTTTCTAATGAAGGACACAGATAAGCAACAGGTGCTTGAAGAGTTCCGCCCCATCGAACGCCTCGAGCTGCTCGCTCATCTGCTTGAGGAGGAGACCGAGCTTTTGTCCTGCGAGTACAGCATACACACTAAAGTGCAGGAGCGCCTCAATCGCGAGCGCCGTGACTATTATCTTCGTCAACAGATACAGGTTATCGAAGATGAGCTGGGCGAGGATGACAATGAAAACGAAGAGTTTTACAATAAAATAATGAATGCCAACCTGCCTTCTGAGGTTTCCGAAAAACTGCTTAAAGAAAATGACCGTCTTGCTAAAATGCCGTACAGCTCGGCTGAAGCCAATGTGTTGCGCACATATCTTGAAACTTGTCTTGACCTGCCCTGGAGCAAAACTACCAAGGAACGCGCCAGCGTCGCGGCGGCAGAAAAAATACTCAACGCCGATCACGACGGCCTCGAGCGCGTAAAGCAAAGAATACTCGAATTTATCGCGGTCAAACAGCTGTCCCCTCAGCTTAAGAGTCAGATAATCTGTCTTGTAGGCCCTCCCGGCACGGGAAAGACCTCGGTAGCCGCGTCTATCGCAAAAGCCACCGGACGCAAATACGTCAGAGTATCACTGGGCGGCGTGCGCGACGAGGCAGATATACGCGGTCACAGAAAAACGTATATCGGAGCTATGCCCGGTCGTATCATGACTGCGCTGACACGTGCCAAGGTGCGCAATCCTCTTATCCTGCTTGACGAGATCGACAAGCTCACACGTGACGCTCACGGTGATCCGTCATCCGCATTGCTGGAAGTACTTGATCCCGAGCAGAACAAGACATTCCGCGATCACTTTATTGAATTGCCCTTTGACCTTTCCGACTGCTTGTTTATAACCACAGCAAACACGCTGGACACCATTCCCCGCCCTCTGCTTGATCGAATGGAGGTCATCGAGCTGCACACCTATACTCCCGCTGAAAAGCTCAGCATCGCCAAAAATCACTTGCTGGGCAAGCAGCTGGCACGTCACGGTCTTAACCGCCGCACAGTAAAAATAACCGACGAAGCGCTTTCCGCTCTCATTGAGGGTTATACCCGAGAGGCCGGCGTTCGCAACCTTGAACGCCAGATCGCCGCGCTGTGCCGCAAAGCCGCAAAGCGCATCGTCACGGAACAGCTCAAGCGCGTTGTCATTCAATCCGAAGACCTCACCTCATACCTTGGTCCGAAAAAGTATACGGGAGAACTTATAAGCTCTGAGGATGAAGTAGGTGTTGTAAACGGTCTCGCGTACACCGAGGTCGGCGGCGAAATGCTCAAGATCGAGGTGGCTATACTGCCCGGCAGCGGCAAACTTGAACTTACGGGCTCACTGGGTGACGTAATGAAGGAATCCGCCCAGATCGCGGTAAGTTATGCTCGCTCTGTCGCCAACAAATACAATATCCCCACCGATTTCTATAAAACAAAGGATATACACATTCATGCACCCGAGGGCGCAGTTCCCAAGGATGGTCCCTCCGCAGGCGTAACAATGGTTACCGCGCTCATCAGCGCGCTGTCAGGTCGTGCGGTTCGTCGTGACGTTGCTATGACAGGTGAAGTAACACTGCGAGGAAAGGTACTGGCGATCGGCGGTCTCAAAGAGAAAACTCTCGCCGCTTACAACGCAGGCGTAAAGACCGTGCTTATCCCTCACCAGAACATACCTGACCTGGATGAAATAGACCCTACCGTCAAGGCAAATCTTGAATTTATACCCGTAAAACACGTCTGCGAGGTGCTGGACGAGGCATTGGTAGACATTGAATTACCTGACATCAAATCATCTGTCGCCCACGTATCCGCCGATGACGACACCTTGCACACAATAAAGCCCTTTTCCAATACCAACGTAGGAAGTGAACACTATGGCTCTTAACTTAAACAAAACCGAGCTTCGCATCAGCGCGGGATTCATTCGTCAGTTCCCTACCGATCCTATGCCGCAGATCGCATTTTCCGGACGTTCAAACGTCGGAAAAAGCTCGCTTATCAACACGCTTCTTTCCAGAAAGAGTCTGGCACGCGTCAGCTCCTCTCCCGGAAAGACCATAACCATCAACTTTTATGACATAGACAAAAAGCTGTTTCTCGTCGACCTGCCGGGATACGGATTTGCAAAACGTCCTCTGCAGGACAAAGAAAAATGGTCTGCACTGACCGATGGGTACTTTACCAAAAACCCCAACCTTGATCTGCTTCGTCTGGTCGTACAGCTGGTGGATAGCCGCATCGGTGTCACTGAGGACGACCGCATGATGCTGGACTATATGAAAGCCGCAGGTCTGCCCTTTGTCGTTGTTATGACGAAGACCGATAAGCTCAACAAAACCGAGCGCAACAAAAATTTGCCCGAAATACAAAATCACCCCTCTGTAAAGGGCGCGCTGGCAACCATCCCCTTTTCCTCACACAACGGCGAAGGAAAAGCCGAGCTTTGGAGCAAGATCTTAAACTCCGCCGGTTTGACAGAAAAAAACTAAAAACCGCAAAGGAACTGATTTTAAATGCTTTTTGATCTGATATTCCAATATCGTCAAGGCGGCGATCTGACAATGATTATCGTCCAAATGCTGTTTGCCTTGATGATAATATTTTTCTCACTTTCCGTACATGAGACCGCACACGGTTTCATCGCATTGAAAATGGGCGACCCAACTTCCCGCAATCTGGGCAGATTGACACTAAACCCTTTCAAGCATCTTGACCCTATCGGTGCTTTGTGTATGCTTGTGGCGGGATTCGGATGGGCAAAGCCCGTCCCGATAAATCCCCGATACTTCAAAAATCCCCGAGTCGGTATGGCGCTTTCCGCCGCGGCCGGTCCCGTGTCCAACCTTATTTTGGCAATGCTCAGTATTGTCGCCATACGTATTCTCTTCTTTTTCTGGATCCCCGAAAGCATGGTTTTTGAATTATTGATCGTATTCTTCACCATGTCGGCATCTATGAACATTTCCCTGGCGGTATTCAATCTTTTACCCGTTCCGCCGCTTGACGGCTCAAGACTTTTTTATGTCTTTTTGCCGCCCAAGCTGTATTTCGGCGTAATGAAGTATGAACGTATCATATACATTGTCGTAATGGTATTGCTCATCACAGGCATCCTGTCCCCCGCTATATCGTTTATAACAGACCACATATTCAACGGCATGCTTTGGCTCGTTGGTTTGAATTGATCGTATTTTTTCACCGCGGAGATTTTTATGCAAACTATTAACTATCAGCTTGAAACGTTTGAAGGGCCTCTTGACCTGCTCTTGTCACTGATATCCAAAAACAAAGTTAATATTGAGGACATTCCTATAGCTCTTATATGCGAGCAGTACATGGAGTATCTGCGTCAAGCGCAAGAGATGGACATGGAGATCGCCGCCGAATTCATCGTAATGGCAAGTGAGCTTATGCTGATCAAAACGCGTATGCTGCTGCCTCGTCCCACCGAAGATACGGAAGACCCCAGAAAAGTGCTTACCGATGCCCTTATCCGTTATCAACAAGCCAAAGCCGCCGCAGTTCGGCTTGCCGAGCAATATGTAATATACAGCGGACGAATGGTCAAGGATACAGACGAGATCTCGGTAGACAAAACTTTTGTAGCCGACCAAAAAGTCGAATCGCTACAGCTTGCAATGCGCCGAGTGCGCAGCTATATGGACGCTATGGAAAATGCCCGCGAGCACGCGTTTACGCCAATGATAAGAAAACGTGTCGTTTCCGTTGAAATGAAGATAGCGGGAATGCTCCACCGCATAAGAAAGAGCGGTTCGGCAACGCTAAACGAGCTTATCGGCGACGAGACAAGTCTGCCCGACCTTATAGCGGCTTTTGTCGGAGTGCTGGAATTGGTAAAGGTTCGCCGACTGCTTATCGACGAAACCGCCGAAGATTACAGCATAGACGCCCTTCACGGTCTTGAGACTAAATTCATTCTCAACACAGACGAGTCCACCATACTTAAAGAAGACATATCTATCAACGAAGCCTATTAATAAATATAGAAGGATATATCATCATGCACGAGCAAGAAACAATGCCTACTATCACTAACGTGGAGGCGGCAATAGAAGCCATACTTTTCGCGGCAGGCTACCCTGTCAAATATGAAAAGCTGTCCGAGGTGTTGGGACTGTCCCCCAAGGAAATAAAACTGTTGACTGAAAATATGGCAGTGGGAATAAATGCCGAAAACTCCCCTCGAGGCTTGAATCTTCTTATATTCGAAGACTCCTGTCAGCTTTGCACCAAAGAACGCTTTGCCCCATACATACGAGAAGCGCTCGGCATACGCCGCGGCGGAAATCTGTCGGCATCATCACTTGAAGTGTTGGCAATAGTAGCATACAATCAACCTGTAACACGTGCGTTTGTAGATGCCGTGCGCGGAGTTGACAGCTCATATGCCGTCACCTCGCTGGCAGACAAGGGACTCATTGAAGGTGTCGGCAGACTTGACGCACCCGGACGCCCCGTACTGTACGGAACGACTGATAAATTTTTGAGAGTTTTCGGCATCAACTCGCTGGAAGAGTTGCCTGTCACAGAGCCTCTTGCCCCGGCAGCGGCACAACAATTGCAAATGGATGTAAAAGCTCCGGAAAGCAAACCTGACGAGCAAGATGATCCTGCCCAAGCCGTGCCGTCTTCCAATGATGATTCCGCGGAGCAAACTCAAGAGAATTAAGTTTCATATATTTGTCAATAATTATTGACAGTAAGCAAATAATACGTCAAGGAGGAAAAAGCTATGATAGTATTGCAGATAATTTTAGCTGTATTGGCAGTACTTATAGCAATCATTGTACTCCTTATATTGTTCGCAAGAGTGCGCATTGTGCTTATCGCGCAAAACGACCTGATAAAAGTCACGGCGCACCTTTTGGGAATACGTATATTCCACTTCTCTACGCGCCAAAAAGAGCATCACAAAAAGATAAAAATATCAGATTATTCCGCCGATAATATCAAAAACAAACTCAAAAAAGAGATCGACGATGCAAAAAAGAAGATAGAGGCTCGCAAGAAACAACCGGAGTCGGGGCTATCCGAGATCAAGGAATCTCTAAGCTCATCCCTTAATATTCTGAAAATTTTTCTCAAGCATTTCTACTCCCAAAGGTCAAAGGTCACAGTGCATCGCTTGAATATATCCGTAGCTACCGATGATCCCTCAAAAACGGCAATACTGTACGGAAGCGTGATACAGGCGGTAGCGTATTTTCTGGAATTCATAGACAATACAACAACATTGCATATTCCCCATTCCGTTCCAATAAATGTCACGTCTGACTTTTGCGCTCAAAGTCCACAGCTTGACATAAAGCTATCTTTGGTAATAAAACTGATCAAGTTCCGACATTAAAGTTTATTCGGAGCTTACAACTCACTTACATTGAAAATAATTTTTAACTAAATATAATTTGTGGAAGGAACAATATTATGGCTAACGAAAACAAGATCCAAGATATTCTTAAATCATCGCTGGAAAATATGCGTTCAATGGTTGACGCAAACACCGTTATCGGCGATCCCTACGTTACCCCCGCGGGCGTTACCGTTATACCTGTTTCCAAGATCTCCGTAGGCTTTGCGTCTGGCGGAATCGATTATTTCGGCAAAAAAGATAAGCCCTCCAACATTCAAAACTTTGGAGGCGGCGGAGGCTCGGGACTGTCTGTTACCCCCGTTGGATTTCTTGTCATCGGAGCAAACGGCAAGGTCGATCTTATAAATATCGGTGAGCCCACAGCTACCGATCCTATCGATCAGATCGCTAATATTATCGAGCGCAGTCCCGAAATCATTGAAAACATAATAAGCCTGTTCAAGGACTTGAGCAATAAAAAATCCCCTGCCGAAAAAGCAATGGATGAATGACATACTCCCCCCTCCGAAGTAATATAAATATAATAAAAAATTCTTGTCCGGAGGGGGCATATGTCAAAATTCATAAAATTTTTATCGTTTGTTTTTGCAATACTGCTTATCGTTGAGTTCATTCCAACCGCTGTTTCTGCCAAAAATGATTACTCCAATGTAAACTCATCTCTCATCAGCACATCCGCACAGTCGTCCATATTGCTTGATGTGTCGGATGACAGCGTACTGTATGCCAAAAACGCCGATCTGCGTCTGCCGATGGCGAGCACCACCAAAATAATGACAGCGCTCATAGCACTGGAGTACGGCAATATCGACACTCAATACGCAATACCTCAAAAAGCAGTTGGCGTAGAAGGCTCGTCGGTATATCTGGTAGAGGGTGAGCCGCTGACCTTGGGCGAGTTAGTATATGCCTTAATGCTGGAGTCCGCCAATGACGCGGCAGAAGCCATCGCCATTATTATCGCGGGAAGCACGGAGGCTTTTGCCGACATTATGAACCGTCGTGCAGAAGAATTGGAACTTAACAACACTCATTTCACTAATCCCCACGGCCTTGATCACGATGAGCATTACACTACCGCATACGACCTTGCGCGACTTGCTTCGTTCGCCATCAAAAATCCAAAATTCCGTGAAATAGTGTCCACAAGAAAAACCACTATCCCCTTCAACGGAGACGAAGGACGGCGGTTGCTGGTCAATCACAACCGACTTCTGCGAGAATATCGCGGAGCCATAGGCGTTAAGACCGGCTTTACCAAGCGCAGCGGACGCTGCCTCGTATCCGCCGCCGAACGTGACGGACTTACACTCGTAGCCGTTACCATCAACGCCCCCAACGACTGGCACGATCACACCGCTATGCTTGATTGGGGATTTGAAAATTATGTCCATTACGTGTTATCGGACGTGGGAGAATATAAGCTCACCATGCCTGTTACAGGCGGCAACACCCAATGGACAATATGCACTAACACGCAAAAAATCTGCGTGACGCTGAAAAGCGGTCACGGTCCTATCAGCACCGAAGTCATAGCACCGCATTTTGTCTATGCGCCTATACAGCAAGCACAAACGGTAGGCAAGCTTATATACAAGTGTGACGGAGAAATAATAGGCGAATCAATATTGCAGACAACGACCCACGTTCAAGTCCAAAACGCAAAAAAAGGCTTTTGGCAGTGGTTACGCTCGCTGTTTCGCTTTTAAACAATAACATATGGAAAAAATAAGAATTCAAAAATTTTTCACGGACAACGCCGTTATGTCTCGCCGTGCCGCGGAAGCTGCAGTCGAGGCGGGGCGTGTTCTGATAAACGACCAAAAAGCGCTTATCGGTCAA
Organism: Eubacteriales bacterium; assembly: GCA_045586785.1. Lineage (GTDB taxonomy): Bacteria > Bacillota > Clostridia > Oscillospirales > CAG-272 > UMGS1002. The sequence continues at coordinate 45,124 of JAZNBA010000047.1, forward strand.
AAAATAGACCCTGAATGCGACATCGTAAAGCTGGACGGAAAAGTCATAAAGCCCATATCGCAGGATAAGCTGTACATAATGCTCAACAAGCCTCGGGGTTATGTCACCACCCTGTCCGATGAACGCGGACGTCCTACAGTTACAACGCTTGTAGCCGATTGCGGTGCTCGCGTTTATCCCGTAGGCAGACTTGATATGGACTCTGAAGGACTATTGTTGCTCACAAATGACGGCGAATTGACCCTGCGCCTGACGCATCCGCGTCACGAGATACCCAAAATATATCATGTGACACTTCGAGGAGAGGTATCCGACACCGATATTGTTGCGCTTCAAAATGTCCGCAAGATCGACGATTACGAGTTAGCTCCCGTGGGCATACGTCTGCTCTCTCGCGGTGGCGGCAAAACTTTAGTTGAATTTACGCTTTATGAGGGCAGAAACCGTCAGATACGCAAAATGTGCGAGGCAGTGTCACTTCGCATAACACAGCTGCGGCGTGTTGCCATAGGCGAGCTGAAGCTGGGCGATCTGCAGCTCGGTAAATGGCGTAACCTGACACAAACCCAAATAGACTATTTATATCAAAAAAAGGAAGACGAAAAATGATAGAGGTACTCCCCATTCAATCCAAAGCCGAGCAAGAGGCACTTTGCGCTCGTTGCGGCATCAAATATGATATTGCCGCTATGGCTTACGGTTCGCAGACAGAGGGTGAAATGACCGGAATCTGCCAATTCTCCATTGACGATCAAGGCGGGCACGTGCTTACCATCGGAAGAGTTCCGGGACACGACGATTTTGAAACAGTATTTCTTCTGGGACGCGCGGCGCTTAATTTCATTGATCTGTGCGGAGTTCATTATGCAACATATGACGGCGAGCTTTTTGACGAAAGCTCCATCCGCGCCATCGGTTTTACCAAAAATTCCGACGGCAAATACGACGTTGACCTGACGGATTTCTTTACGCATCCCTGTCAGCATCACAACAATTAATTCAAAACATACTCAATTAGCCATAAAAAATGCGGTATTTGTCAATTTTTTACAATTTGACGGCCGCATTTTTGTTTACATTTTTTTCCATTTTGCTGTTGATTTATTTTCCATTTTATGGTATAATGTCTGCGTAAGAACACAACTCGGAGGACATATAAATGGAATACAACACAAAAATACTTATTGCGGACGAAAACCACAACCAGCGCGCCGCCCTGCGCGACGGTCTTATGCGTGCGGGATATCGCCATATTGAAGAAGCGGTCAACGGCGAGGACGCGCTCACTAAGCTGTCACGCTTCCACCCGGATATCGCGCTGGTAGACATCTGGCTTTCCAAAATGGATGGCATCGGTGTCATACGTAACAGTCGGAATATTGACTTTGCGCCGGACAAGCCGCCAGCATTTATTGTGGTTTCAATGGTATCAAATCAAGGCTTGTTTATTGAAGCAACCAACGCGGGAGCCGAGCGTTGTCTGCTCAAACCCTACGACATAGGCAATCTTTGCGACCATATTGAAACTATCAGCCGCGCAAGAGGTCAGTCGTCAAGCGTTTCGCACGCCGGCAGTGACAGCAACGTGGACATCGAAGCACAGGTGACAAAAATCATTCACCAGATAGGCGTCCCCGCCCACATCAAGGGTTACCAATACTTGCGCACCGCCATACTTCTGACTATCAACGACTCAGACATTATCAACTCGGTTACAAAAGTGCTCTACCCTTCCGTTGCAAAGAAGTACCAGACCACTACCAGCCGCGTCGAGCGTGCCATCCGCCACGCAATTGAAGTCGCGTGGGACAGAGGCGATGTAGACACTCTCAACTCCTACTTCGGTTACACAATACAGAACAGCCGCGGAAAGCCGACCAATAGCGAGTTCATTGCGATGATAGCGGATAACCTAAGACTTAAATATAAATTATATTAACAATAAAGGGATAGGCGATGCCTATCCCTTTTGCTTATCCAATTATAAGATGCATCCCCGCCGTAGACTTTTTGACGTCCTCGGGAACTATCAGCTTGCCGCTGTCCACAAGATCGTGAATTGTCATCATTCGCGCCTGCAATATGTCGCTGGACGCAACGTAGGCGGTCTGCATATGCAAAACCTCGTGGCTGTAGCGTTTCAAAATGTTGATTATGCTGTCGAAGGCGTCCTGAAGATTTGCCACGACCTTTTCGAAATCGGGGTGAGAATCCAGCATATCGATCAGCGCTCTCTGCTGTGCCTTCGTCATAACGACAACATCAAATACAGCATTTCCCTGCTCATCTGCATGAGCATATTTGCCGTCTATCTTGCCCCATACGATACGCTCGTTTTCATTCAGCGTGGAAATATTACGCTTATTCCGAATAATATCTCCCATCAGCGCGGCAATTATTCCGTCATCCGGCTCGCCTACCTGATTCCACATATTGTAGTCGCTGATCTTATATGTCCAAAACATATTTGCGCGGTTGCCGCAGCCGTTATGACCGACAAAAAGCCTTTCGGGCAGTTCTGTATATTCATAACCTCGAATGCCCCAATTCTCACCGTTTGCGCGAGTCTCGGGCCAATCATAGGTGTGTCCATTGACACGTTCAACGCACCAGTCTACAAGTGAAATGGTCAAGTACCATTTAAGTACGTTATCGCTGATATTATCTCCCGCGATACCGAGAGCGCGGATCTCTGGCAGCTTGTCTGTAATTATTTTGTTTATCAGCTCACTTCTCTGCTTGGAGCCCTTGCGCATAATGCCGTAAGTATCAAGCTGACACTCCTTGTCGGATATAAAGAAATCTGTAATGTATTTTTCGCCCACCTTTTTGAGCAGGGTCGCTTTTGACAATATCTCGACCTCTTCCTCCATATAAGGCATCGCAATACCCAGCTCCATGGAAAGCTCCTCTATGGTCGAGGGGTTATTGCTTGCATGCAGCAATATGTTTTTGGGTATTTTTCTGGTTATAACCTTCCAGGGCAGGCCGCTGGGCTGATATCCGCCGGACGAAAAGCTTATGTCCTCGGGCTTATAGCTCTTAATTCCGAATTCTCTTGCCATATTCATACCTTCTTTCAGTATTTTTCTCGCGCGGTGAAGCTTTGACGTCACCGTACCTTTGGGAAGACCGAGAGATTTTGCAATGTCATCAACACGCCTGTCATCTATGTAGTAAGCCACAACGATATTGCGATACTCCGCCGAAATGAGCGCCAACTCTCTCCTAAGTAACGCTAACTCCTCGTTATGTATCATTTCCTCAACAATATTCTCGCTCTCGTCCTCAAGCTCATAGTCACCTATGTCGTCACCGATAAACGACGCGGCGCGCTTATGCTTTTTATCTGCCCACACACTGTAGCGGTTGCGCGCAATTTGCCATACCCAAGCCGAAAAGCTATCCGGTAAAGCTCCGCTGTCCAGCGCGGACAAAATATTCAGCGCGATATCCTGCGTAAGCTCCTCTGCCTCATAGCTGTCGCCCGTCTTTTTAAGACAAAAGTAAAACAGCTTTTGCATATAGCTTTCCGCAAACTCGCTCATAAGCTTATCACACATTGACATTTCTTCAGACATTTTCTCGCCTCCCTTCACTCATATAGTGTGCAAATTCGGAATTTGATTGCAAAAAGTTTTAAAAATTTTATAAATATTATATCAAAGTTCAGCGAACAATTCAAGTGCACTTTACATTTGCGCGAGTTTGTGTTAAAATATAAAAAAACCATCAGGAAGATATATATGAACAAAGTATCAATAGTTCCCTGTCCCGACTACAGCGACGCGGCGGTGACCTCGGCGCTTGACGCTGTTCTTGCGCCGCTGGGCGGTCTTGATTGGGTAAAACCCGAAATGACAGTCGCCATCAAAGCCAATCTCGTAACGTTTATGAAACCCGAAAAAGCGGCTACCACGCACCCGTCCTTGCTTTGCGCGTTGACACGCCGCCTTGTTGAGCGTGGCGCCCGCGTGATCGTGGGAGACAGTCCCGGCGGACTTTACAACGCTGCATTTGTAGGCAAGGTATACAGCGTTTGCGGACTTCGTGCGATTGAGGAGTGCGGCGGTGAGCTGAATCACGATTTCGGTCAAAAAGATGCCGACTTCCCCGACGCTCACGCGGCAAAGCATTTTACTTATACGTCCTATCTTGACAGTGCCGATGCCGTCATCAATTTTTGCAAGCTGAAATCCCACGGAATGATGGGACTTTCCTGCGCCGTCAAAAATATGTTCGGCGTAGTGCCCGGCACGATGAAGCCCGAATATCACTATCTTTTCCCCGACCACGCAGTCTTTGCGGATATGATCGTGGACCTGAACGAATATTTCCGTTTCAAAGTGGTGCTCAACATCTGCGATGCCATAGTCGGCATGGAGGGTAACGGACCGACAGCGGGTGATCCCCGTCATATCGGCGCACTCATTGCCTCACGCTCCCCTTATCATCTCGACCTTGTAGCTGCCGATATTATCGGAATGAAAAAAGACAACGTCCCCACGCTTGAAGCAGCATATGAGCGCGGTCTCGCTCCTGCTACAGCACAAGAGGTGGACATTATAGGCGATGCGGCAGCGCTTTACGTCGAGGACTATAAAAAGCTACTGACGCACTCAAGCCTTGAATTTAAAAATTTCATAGGCGGCGCGGCAGGTCCCCTGCTGGGAACGATTGCGAGCAAGCTTTTACGCACACGTCCCAAGGTAAAGACAAAAGAATGTATAGGCTGCGGTGTGTGCTATAACATATGCCCTGCAAAAGCCATTGTCATCAAGAACAAAATTGCGATAATTGATAAAAAATCCTGTATCCGTTGTTTTTGCTGTCAGGAGTTCTGCCCCAAAGGGGCGATGAAAGTGCATCGCACGGCAATTGCCCGTCTGCTTGTCAAGGACAGTAAGAAATAATCACAAATATCCTCCGCGCGCTTAGCGTGTTATCCTTAACGGAGAACACGCTAAAACTAAGTTTGCCCTTACGGGCAAGTGAAGTTATCTTCGATAGTGAAGTTCACTTCGTGAGTGAAGTTTCGCCTCACGGCGAAGCGAGGGCAAACTTAACTTCACTTGGGCGTAAGCCCAAACTTCACTGCTTAGCAACTTCACTTTTGCGATAGCAAAAAACTTCACAATACAGAAAAGAGAGAGCGTCACATATTTTGCGCGGAGGATAAAATTAAGTATAAAATTTATCAAAATACTATTGCAATATTTCCTGACTTATGGTATAATATGTCTTGTTGCTGGTGTGGCTCAGTTGGTAGAGCAGTTGATTCGTAATCAACAGGTCGCGGGTTCGAGTCCCGCCACCAGCTCCAGAAAAAAGCACGCTTATGCGTGCTTTTTTCAACGAAATTTGCCTTCGGCACGTGAAATATGGCTTCGCCATGTGAAATAGCTTCGCTGTGAAATATTTGCTTCGCAAATGTGAAGAGGCGAATTTCATTTCACACTGCGACCTAATCGTTGCTCTGCAACGGGAGCAATATTTCACAATTTCCGCAAGGAAATTATTTCACATTCGGCGCAAACCGAATATTTCACTTGAAAAACGGAAGAATTTATGCTACAATACATTTATATGGAGGTGGGGATATAATATGAACCTTTGCGACATAAAAACAATAAAACAGATAATGTCAATATACGGTCTGACCTTCCGCAAGGAATTCGGACAAAACTTTTTGACAGACAAATTCGTAGTCGAGGATATCGCGGAATTTTGCTGTGAGGGACGCTCCAAAAACATACTTGAGATAGGTCCCGGCATCGGAACGCTTACATACGAGCTTGCCGCTCGTTATGAAAACGTGCTGGCAGTCGAGCTTGATAAAGGTCTTATTCCCGTTCTCGCCTTTACGTTGGGCGAGTACCATAACGTCAAAATAATCAACGACGACATTATGAAGTGCAATATTGCCGAAATAACAGCGCCCTACCTTGAGGGCGGCCTTTCGGTGTGCGCAAACCTTCCTTATTATATAACTACGCCCATTCTTATGGCTCTGCTTGAATCAAAAGTGCCGTTTGACTATATCACCGTAATGGTGCAAGCCGAGGTAGCCGACCGCCTTTGCGCCGCCCCCGGCAGCCGCGATTGCGGCGCTATTACCGCGGTCCTCGCTTATTACGGAACGGCAGAGCGCCTAATGAAGGTGCCTGCAGGCAAGTTTTTGCCACCTCCTAAGGTAGACTCGGCGGTCATTCGCATAAAGCTTCACAAGGACAAGCCTTATAATCCGCAGAACGAGGATATATTCTTCCGTACCATTCGCGCCGCATTCGGTCAGCGCCGCAAGACTCTGCCCAATGCCCTGGCCTCCGGATTTGGCGAGCTTACGCGTCCCGCTATTACCGAGGCCGTCGCCGCCGCAGGACTTGACGTCAACATTCGCGGAGAGCGCCTTACAATGCCCGAATTTGTGGCACTGTCCGACAAGCTGACGGAACTTATCGACGAGGTCAAGGATAATGCCTGAGAGTGAATTTGGTATATGTGTCTGCGGTCTTAACGGCTCCGGCAAGACCACGCTGGCAAGATCACTGTCACAAAAGATAAATTATTGTCATTTTGATATCGAAGATTATTATTTCGATAACAAAACCGGCATACCATATGCGCAAGCAAGAACACGCGAGCAGGTCGAAGAGTTACTGATGGCTGATATCCAAAATCATCCGAGGTTTGTCTTCTCGGCTGTCAACGGCAATTTTAACAACGCTGTAACATCAAAATACAAGCTTGTCATTTATCTTTCCGTTCCGATAGACGAGCGCCTGCGACGCATAAAGCAGCGAGCCTTCGACAAATTTGGAGACCGTGTGCTTGAGGGCGGCGATATGTACGAGCAGGAGCAAAATTTTTTTGATTTTTGTTACAAAAGATCAGATAATAAAATTGTCAACTGGATGGAAACGCTATCCTGCCCCGTTCTCCGTTTGGACGGAACAGACACGATAGAAAACAATATAAGCAAAATAAATTTATACATAAAATAAAGGTAGGCAGCTTGCCTACCTTATTTTGCGTTATTTACCACCCAAAGCCGCCGTCTACTCCTATGATTTGTCCCGTTATAAACGACGCTTGCGGAGAAGTCAAAAATTCAATCGCAGCAGCAACATCAGCAGAAGTTCCAAGTCTGCCGAGCGGCGTTTCATCTGCCAAAGAGGCGCGTGTTTCGTCATCAAGACACGCATTCATTTCGGTGTCGATCACACCCGGCTCTATGCAATTTACGGTTATTCCCGAAGGCCCGAGCTCCTTTGCCAGTGCCCTTGTAAGTCCGCGCAATCCTGCTTTGGTCGCCGAATACGCCACCTCACAGGACGCGCCCGCGCGTCCCCAAACAGAGCCAATATTGACGATGCTTCCGCTGTGCTGTCTTATCATATGCTTTGCCGCCTCGCGCGACAGATAGATCGCGCTTGACAAATTGGTGTCACACAGCTGCCTCCACTGGTCATCCGTAATGTCTGTGAAAAGACCAATGTGCGCGATGCCCGCGTTGTTGATAAGAATATCGATTCCGCCCAGCGCACCGACCGCCTCCTCGACACTGCGCTTTGCCGCCGCGCTATCTGAAATATCTGCACAAATCGCAACAGCACCCGTTTCCGCCGCCAGCTTTTGCGCCGCCTCGGCGCTTTTGTTATATATAAACGCCACCGCATCACCTGCTGCGGAAAAGCGTCTGACGCACTCCGCGCCTATTCCGCGGGAGCCGCCGCTGATAAGTATACGTCTCATTTTTACCTTGTAATTTCAGCTTACTCAAGCTAATTTTTTCTTTTCAAAATTGCGCAAAAACATTCGTATTCGCGTTTCACTTTTTGGGTTGGACCGTTATATCTGTACCGTCAGATACAAGCACAACGCTTCCCCATTCGTCCGTTCGATATATCTCAGCTGATGCCGCGGTAAGCTTTGACAGCGTTTCCGCGTGAGGATGTCCGTATTTGTTGCCCTCACCGCAGGATATCACCGCCAGTTCCGGAGACACAGCGTCAAGAAATTCTTTGGTTGTAGACGTACTTGAACCATGGTGACCAACCTTTAGCACATCACAATCAAGAATATCTGTGCCAAAACGCTCCAAAATATCTTCTTCCGCGGCGTCCTCAGCATCTCCCGTCATCATAAATGAGGTCTCGCCGAAATCAAGCCGCATTACTACGCTGTAATCATTTGTGCTTTTATAATTATCTTCAATCGGACCGAGTATAGTTACCGTCATAGCCCCCATTTCGAACTCATACGAAGGCTCAGGCGCGATCAATTCAGCTCCTGACGCATTAAATGCGTCTATCATGTTTCTGTATGTTTGCGTGGTCTTGGAATGACCGGGCATTATCACATTGCTGACAGTATAATCGGTAAGTATCATATCCGCATTACCAATATGGTCGGCATCTGGATGAGTGAACACCGCATACTCGATTTTTTCAACATCCATCTCATCAAGATAGTTTTTCAGGTCCTGCTCTGCCGACGAAGGTCCCGAGTCTATAAGCATATATCCCGCTGATGTACTGACAAGTATGCTGTCACCCTGACCGACATCGATAACGTGTATTTCTATGTACTCTCCGTCACCTACGGGTATGGGCTCGCGCGGCTGCTCGCCAAAATGCTCCTTTATATACGGAGCGAGATATGTAAGCAGCAAAGACAGAGCCACCAATATAATAATCACTATAATGCTTCTTAATATTTTCTTGTATCTGCGTTTGCGTCTTTTAGCCATAATATTTTCCTCCCGCTAAACTTTGATTATATAATACCATATTTTTGAGCAAATTACAACAATGGATTGAAATTTTTATAATAGCAATTATTATATAACTAAT
>JAZNBA010000048.1:0-34368 GCA_045586785.1 Eubacteriales bacterium
GAGAAGGCTATTTTAGGCGAAGTCCTTTCCGTAGATAAATATTATAATTGAAATATAGAAATTATAAATGTAAAAACGGGCGCAGGCGGTGGCCAAGTCGGATCGTAGCCATGTCGTTCTGTGGGCCAAGGAGTTGTCCTAATATGTTGTCTTCCTAAGACCGCTTGGCCTCCGACTTTGGAGAAGGCTATTTTAGGCGAAGTCCTTTCCGTAGATAAATATTATAATTGAAATATAGAAATTATAAATGTAAAAACGGGCGCAGGCGGTGGCCTGCGCCCGTTGGGGTGTTATTTTTTAGTGCTTGACTTCGTCATCGGAGGGGGAAAAACGATTATCGTCGTCATCCTTGTTGTCTTTTTTATTGTTTTTGTCGTTGTCATCCTCACCGTAGATGCCGTCACCAAAGCGGCTGTTCTTTTCTTTTTCAGCGGCTTCAGCCTCCTCGCGGCGCTTCTGCTCAAGCTCACGCTGACGGCGCTCGTTGTCCTCGCGGGAACGGCGGCGCTTTTCCTCAGCCATTTGCTCAAGCTGTTCGTAGGTGATGTCATCCTGCTCCATAGCTGCCTTGAACTGGTCGCCGTCCATTATCTCGTTCTTGAGTAAGAAGCCTGCGATGAAATGCAGCTTGTCGATGTGCTCGGTCAGAATTGCGGTGCAACGCTTATAAGCCTTGTCGATAAGCGCGCGGATCTCCTCGTCGATCTGGGCGGCAGTCTTTTCGGAATAGTCCTTGCCCGACGAGAAGTCTCGGCCGAGGAATACCTCGGAGCTGGAATGTTCGGAGCCGTAAAGCACGGTGCCCAGCTTTTCGCTCATACCGTAGCGCATTATCATATTGCGCGCGGTCTTGGTAGCCTGCTGAATGTCGCCCGACGCGCCTGTGGAGATGTCTTCCATAACCAGCTCCTCGGCAATTCGTCCGCCAAGTGACATAACGATGTCCTCGAACATTTCGTTCTTGGAAGAGCAGAAGGTGTCTTCAACGGGGACAGAAACCGTAACACCGCCCGTGTTGCCCGCGGGAATGACGGAAATGAAGGTAACGGGGTCGGTGTGCTCACAGTAGAAGGAGGACACAGCGTGACCTGCCTCGTGGTAAGCGGTAAGCTTGTTGTCGTGTTCGGTTCTGACGCGGCTCTTTTTCTTGGGACCCAGCAGCATCTTCATGAACGCGTCCTCAACCTCATCCATACCGATAAGGTTTTTGTTGCGGCGTGCCGCAAGCAGCGACGCTTCGTTGAGCAGGTTTGCAAGCTCGGCGCCCGTAAAGCCAACGGTCATCTGAGCGATCTTTGTAAAATCTACGGTGGATTCAAGAGGTTTGTTGCGCGCGTGGACCTTGAGTATCTCTTCGCGTCCGTGAATATCGGGATAACCGATAGTGACCTGACGGTCGAAACGACCGGGTCTGAGCAGTGCGGGGTCGAGAATGTCGGGGCGGTTGGTAGCGGCGATAACAATTATGCCGTCGTGAGAACCGAAGCCGTCCATTTCAACCAGCAACTGGTTGAGCGTCTGCTCGCGCTCGTCGTGACCGCCGCCGAGACCCGCGCCTCTGTGACGACCGACTGCGTCGATCTCGTCTATGAATATGATGGCGGCAGGCGATTTGCGCGCGTTGTCAAACAGATCACGCACACGGGACGCGCCTACACCAACGTACATTTCAACAAAGTCCGAACCGGAAATGGAGAAGAAGGGAACACCCGCCTCGCCGGCGACTGCCTTTGCAAGCAGAGTTTTACCGGTACCGGGAGGGCCCACCAGCAGAACGCCGTGGGGTATCTTTGCGCCCAGACGCGAGAACTTTGCGGGAGCCTTGAGGTATTCGACTATCTCTTCAAGCTCCTGCTTTTCCTCGTCCGCACCCGCAACATCCTTAAAGGTGACTCTGTCCTTGTCGTTGGGGTTGGGCATTTTGACCTTTGCCTTGGCAAAGGAGTTCATTTTGCCGGGACCGCCCTTGCCGCCCGATGCCTGGCGCATTGCGAAGAACCACAGCGCGATAAGTGCGATGCCTATTATAATTATAGGAAGGAAGCTGACCCACCAGGGCATTGTGGTCTCGGGCTCGAAATCGTATTTTTCGAGATTTTGGTTCTGTGTGTATACGTCGATATTTCTGTCGAACTTATAAAGACTCAGCCCACTGAGCTGATAATAGTATTTTTGAGTTTTGTTGGTTATGTTGCCTGCTTCGTCGCGAGTCAGCTCGCCCGTCGCCTCGTCGACAACATACACTTCAAAAATCATTTTATAAGTGTTTTTGACCTCAAACTTTTTTACAAGGTCGTTTTCAAAAAAGTCCTCGACCTCATTGTACGTGCAGGGCTTGGCATCAGTGCCGCCTAAGAGCTGTGCGGCAACAAATACGATAAGACCCAGCACCACCAGATAAAAGATAATGACACTAGCGTTTTTTTTCATGAATTTCCTCTTTCGTTAGTACCTGCGCCGTTATTTGTTGGTATAGACGTCGGGGTGCAGAATACCGACGTAAGGCAGGTTGCGGTATTTTTCATTGTAGTCAAGCCCGAAGCCGACAACGAACTCATCGGGTATCTCGGCACCGGTGTAGTCGGGAGTGAAGGGGACCTCGCGGCGTGCGGGCTTGTCAAGCAGCGTGACGGTGCGTACGCTCTTGGCGCCGCGCTCGCGAAGCAGACCTGTCAGAAGATTGAGCGTGCGTCCGGAGTCAACGATATCCTCTACAATAAGAAGGTCAAGCTGCTCCAGGTCCTCGCGCTTGAGATCGAGAAGCACGCTGATACAGCCTGTGCTCTTGGTTTGGGAGCCGTAGGAGGAGACCTTCATAAATTCGATCTCGGCGTTTGTCTTCAGCTTTCCCATAAGAGCGGCGGTAAACATGACCGAGCCCTTGAGAATGGACACCAGCACCAGCCGCTTATCGGCGTAGTCGCGGTCTATGTCGGCGGCTATGCGAGTCACTATACCGTCGATCTGTTTCTCAGAGAGAAGAACCTCTTTTATGTCCTTGTTCATGATGATCCTTTCATTTATATATGTGTTTTATTTTTGTCGGATTCAGTGGGCATCAAAGATGCCGGAAGTTTTTGCGTGGGTCGGGGACAAATATAAGTCTTTTTTGCTTTATTTGCGCGCGCACAAGCCCGGGTAGGGACAGTGCCGAGTTGCCGACACCGCGCTGTATCAGCTCACAAAGCGCCGATATGTGGACCTGCTCGGCTACCTTGCCGCCTGATGCGTCAGAGTAAAGACGAGAGAGCACGCGGGAAAGCAGCGCGGGGTGCAAAGCACGCAGCGAGGACAGTGTGTTTGCGTCATCGCCTGCGTCCGAAAAATATTTTTCCACCTGAGTTTGCATGAAATCCTCGTCCAGCCGCGCCGCGGCACACAGCCGAGCAGTGCTTGTAAGCACACCCGAATTCAGCTGCTTGAGGCGGGGAACAATGTGCATACGTATATAATTGCGGGAGTATACGTCATCGGAATTGGTGGCGTCGGTGACGAAATCCAGTCCGTTTTCGCGGCAGTATTCAATAATGTCGTCCTTTGAGGCGTGAAGCAGGGGACGGATAAGTATGCCGTCGCCAAACTCACGAGCCTCGGGAATTGAGCCCATGCCACGCAGACCCGAACCGCGGGATATGTTGAATATCAGCGTTTCAAGCAAGTCGTCGGCGTTGTGCGCGGTGGCAAGTATGGGAATGTTGTGCTCGCGCATAAGCCGCATGAAAAACTCATATCTGACGTCACGCGCCGCCTGCTCGATGCCGATGCCGCGCTCACGCGCCAGGGCAGGCACGTCGCAGTCCAGCGTGAAGCACTCAACTTCCAAGCCGTGACATATGTCGCGGCAAAAATCGCGGTCGCGCACAGCGTCATCACCGCGTATCATGTGATTGACGTGGGCGGCATAAAGAGGCGCGCCCGACTCGCGGCAGTATTCGCACAGCAGCGAGAGCAGAGCACGTGAGTCCGCGCCGCCCGAGAGGGCAAGCAGGATGGGCGTGCTTTCGGGCAGTCGCGACAGCAGATGCGGCGGTGTTAATAATTTGTTTGTCATTATTGGGAATATTATCCTATATATTTTATACGCTTATTGCGGCAAAGTGTCTTCGTTGGCGATGGAACGGAACAAAGTATATTTGCCCACCCAGCCCATTTTGACATTGCCTGTTGAGCCGTGACGGTTTTTGGCTATAAGCACCTCTACGATCTGACTCTCTCCTTCGCCTGCCGCTTTATCCGAGTTGTAATAATCGTCGCGGTAAAGGAACAGAATGGTGTCCGCGTCCTGCTCGATGCCACCCGAGTCACGCAGGTCGGAGATCATGGGGCGCTTGTCGGTACGGGAGTCGGTGGCACGGTTGAGCTGCGCGCAGCAGATAACGGGAACACCAAGCTCCTTTGCCATGAGCTTGAGGTTTCGGGATATATCACCAACCTCCTGAGCCTTGTTGTCAAGGTGACGCTCACCCTGCATCAGTTGCAGATAGTCGATAACTACAAGACCGAGATTGTTGACACGGCGCAGCTTAGCCTTCATGGCGGTGGCTGTTATGCCGGCGGAGTCGTCGATAAGCAGGTCAATGCCTGCCAGTCTGCCCGACGCTTCGGCGATCTTGGTCCAGTCCTCGGGAGTCAGCTTGCCGGAACGCAATGAGTAGCTGTCTACCATAGCTTCGCTTGCCAACATTCTTGTAACCAGCTGTTCGGCAGGCATTTCCAGCGAAAATACGCAAACAGCCTTTTTGGTTTTTTCGGCAACGTTTGAGGCGATGTTGAGCACAAAGCTGGTCTTACCCATACCCGGACGGGCGCCTACAATAACGAAATCGCCCTTTCCCATGCCCGCAAGGATCGAGTCAACGCCCGAAAATCCCGTGGGTGTGCCCAGAGCGGATTCGTCGCCCTCGTAAAGACGGTTGAGATTGGAATAAACGTCGCCCAGGACCTCGCGTATGTGACGGAAGTTGCGAGTGTCGCGGCCTTGCGCTATTTGAAAGATGCGGTTTTGCGCGTTGTCGATTATATGCGTGATCTCTTCCTGCTCGGAATATGCCGTTTCGGAAATGTCGCCGCAGGCGTCGATAAGCTGACGCAAAATGCTTTTTTCCTTGACTATGCGGGCGTAGTCCTTGATGTTGTGAGAGCCGGGGACCACCTCACCGATGGTGTGGATGTAATCCTCGCCGCCGGATTTGTCGTAAATACCCTTGCGCACCAACGTGTCCACCAGAGTTACAAGGTCGATGTCGTTGTCGGTCAGAAACATCTCGTGCATTGCGAGATATATCTGCTTGTGCTCGTCAAGATAAAAATCGTCTGACTTTATAAAGTCGGCTACCTCACGTATAGACTCGGGGTCTATCATGATCGCACCAAGCAGGGACTGCTCGGCGAGCAGTGAAAACGGCAGCTTTCTGACAAGTTCGTCGTTCATGTCTTATCGGTATTTATCAGTTGGAGCAGACAAGAACGTTTATCTTGCCAACTACGTCGGTGTAAAGCTTAATGTCCAGAGAATAGTTGCCGTAAGCCTTGATGGGGTCGGCAATGGTGATCTTGCGGCGGTCGACTACGATCTTGTGGTCGCGCTCAAGGGCTTCCGCCACATCCTTTGCGGTAACCGAGCCGTAAAGTCTGCCGTCGGCACCCGCGCCCATTTTGACCTTTACCAATACGCCCGAAAGCTTTTCGGCAATAGCCTGCGCCTCTGCGCGCTCTACATCTATTTTATGCTGACGGGAAGCCTCGCGGTTCTTGATGTCGGCAACAGCTTTTTTGTCAGCGGGAATAGCCAGACCCTTGGGGAAGAGAAAATTACGGGCGTAGCCGTCAGACACGTTGATTATCTGATCTTTTTTGCCCTGACCCTTAACGTCGGCGGTCAATACTACTTGCATGATTTTATTTCCTTTCTTGTGTCGTTTTATTTGTCGTTCAAATATTTATCGATAGCGGCTGTAAGTACCTCAACAGCTTTGTCCATGGCACCGTCCACCTGCGCGCCTGCGGCCTCAAAGTGACCGCCGCCGCCAAGCTGCTCAAGTATGAGCTGGACGTTTATGTTGCCGGAGGAACGTGCGGATATGCGGATAGAGTCGCCTGTCTGCACCAGTGCGAAGGCGGCTTCTACCTGACGGACGGACAAAAGCTTGTCAGCCGCCTTGGAAGCGGCGGTGCGGTCGTATTCGGCAGAGCCTGTGCCGCTGCTGCGTGTGATGGCAATGTTGTTACGGTATATCTGAATATTGCGGCTGAACTTTGCCTCGGCGAGAAATTCGTCGATGTTTTCTTCAAAGAACGCACGTGCCTGATCCGGCTTTGCGCCCTCGTTTTGCAGATAAAGCGCGGCGGAGAAGGTACGGGGACCTGTTTCCTTGGAGAAATGCTTGGTGTCAAGCATAATTCCCGCCAGCATTGCGGTTGCCTCGTCACGCTGCAGCGTTCCGCCGGGCATGCTTTGCTCCAGTATCTCGGAGACAAGCTCGCAGGCGGAGGAGGCGGCGGGGTCGATGTAGTTTACAAGAGGCTCGAAGTCGAACTTTGCCATCTGTCTGTGGTGGTCGATAATGGCGATCTTCTCGACGTTATCGGCAATTTCGGGTGCCTCGATTATTTTGAAATTGTTTGCGTCGCAAATGATGAGCAGTGTGTCGGGACGGACAAGGTCGATGCCTGCCAGCGCGTCCACGAACATATCGCGGTATTCGTCATATTTTGACAGCTTTCTCTGTACCGTTGCAAGGCTCTCGCTCTTCAGATCCGAAACGATTTTGACGGGGACTCCGCAGTACATGGCAAGCCGCGCCATGCCCACACAGGAACCTATGCAGTCAAAGTCGGGATTTTTGTGTCCCATGATAATGACGTTGGATGCTTCGGCTATCTTGTTGCACAGCACGCCCGCGTGAACTCTGGAGCGAACACGGGTGCGTTTTTGAATACTCTTGCTTTTGCCGCCGAAATATTCGGTATCCATGCCCTCGCGGCGCAACGCGACCTGGTCGCCGCCGCGCCCCAATGCTAAGTCAAGGGCGTTGGAGGCTTCCGCCTCGCGGGCGGCAAGTGTACCCGAGCCCGCGAATATACCCATCGATACGGTGACGGACATATTGTCGTCGCCAAGTCTTACGTCGCGGACGGAGTCGAGTATCTCAAATTTATTTTTGACGCACTCCTCCAGCTTTTCCTGCGAGATAAACAAAATGTATTTGTCTCGGTCGTATTCGCGCATGATTCCGTTCATGGCGGTGGCCCATTTTTTGAGTATGGACTCGATCTCGTTGGCGGCGGCGCGATGGCTGACGCGGACGTACTGAGCCAGCTCCTCAAGGTTGTCAATGACTATGAGCGCGACTACGGGATTTTCTCTGTGCATCTTGTCCTCAAGATCCACAAGAGACGTGATGTCGGTAAAGGTTATAAGGCGGCAGTCGTTGCCGTTGACCGCCATGGGGTAACCGAAGGCTACGTATTTGCGGCGGCGTATGGTAACACGCAGACCGTCGCCCGAGGCGACCTTGTCCGAGCTTGCCTTGTCAAGGTCCAGTGAAAGCTGGCCTTCGGGCTCGCTGGCTTTGATTATTTCCTCGGCGGTGGCTGAGCAAAAGTCTTCGACGCGCGAGATGCCCGCGAGCTTTCCCGAGAGCAGATCGTCAAAGGCGGAGTTTGTGGCGGTTATGTGCCCGTCGGGTGCTGTGACAACGTAGGGGAGCTCGACGGTCTCGTCAAACATCTGAGACAGCTCCTTGTTGAAAGCGTCCGCGCGTTCCAGCTCACGTGCGATCTTTTTTAATTTGTTTCTGACAAGCACAAAGCTGAATATGGCGGCGTAAATATACAGAACAGTAAGGGCTATGCCAAGAATGAGGGGAGGGAATTCGGTAAGTGCGCAGAGCACTGTGTAAAGTGCCAACATGAAAATGCCGATAAGTATACATATTGTCAGCGGTATTCTGACATCGGCGGGTGACGGGATGCGTTTCTTTTTCAAGGTGGGCCTCCTTTCCCGGGTTAAGTTTATGTCGATCTTCTGAATTGCATATTATACTATTATAGTATTATATCATATAATTGTGTATTTGTAAACACCATAATTGAACTATTTGTGACGGAGAAGAGAATAAGACGAGAATTTTTGCGACCAAAGCACACGCGTCAAACACGATTTTTTGCCTATTTTAATAAAAATACAAAAAAATCTTGAAAACCTATTGCAATTATGAAATAAGTGTGGTATAATACATATGAACTATGAAGATTACGATGTTGGGAGTGGGTCGCAAGACCCACTCCTAATTGCTGAAAAGGAATAAATTATGGCAAATCAGAAAAATATTGCGGGTACCGTCCGCGAATTGCTTACCCCCACGGCAGATACCATGGGCTATGAGCTGTGGGATGTTGAGTTTGTCCGCGAGGGCGCGCGCCGCATTCTCCGCATTACCATTGATAAGCCCGAGGGCATCAATATTGATGACTGCGAGGCGTTTCACCGCGCGATCGACCCACTGCTTGACGAGGCAGACCCCATTGACAGCGCGTATTATCTTGAGGTCAGCTCGCCCGGCGTTGAGCGCGACCTGAAATACGATTTCCACTTTGCCGCATGCGAAGGCGAAGAGGTGGAGGTGCGCCTGTTTGCTCCGGACGAAAAAGGACGTAAGTCCATAAAGGGCACACTGGTAGGCCTTGAGGAGGGCAACATAGTCGTAAGACTTGCCGACGGCGACGTAAAGATCGCCCGCGCGGCAGCCTCCAAGGTAAAGACAGTGTTCGATTTCGGAGACTGAGCACTGCCCATTTGAAACGTAAAATAAAAAACCGAACAAGATATATTTGATTGAAAGGAAATTGATCCGCCATGAACAAGGAATTTTTCGCGGCACTTGACCTGCTGGAAAAGGAAAAAGGAATTCCCAAGGATTACATGATGCAAAAGATCGAGGCAGCCCTCGTTTCCGCTTATAAGAAAGAGTACGGAAACGAAAGCGTCCGTATCGTTATCGATCCCGTAAAGGAAGACGTTCGCGTATATCAGTGCAAGACCGTAGTTGAGGAGGTCACCGACCCCGAGACCGAGATCTCACTTGCTGACGCAAAGGCAATAAGCAAGCGCAATACGCTGGGCAAGGTCATTGAGACCGAAGTAAAGACCAAGAACTTCCGCCGCCTCAGCGCCGCTGCCGCAAAGTCGGTCATCATTCAGGGCATCCGCGAGGGCGAGAGACAGGTAATGAGAGACGCTTACGAGAGCAAGCGCGAAGAGATAATCACCGCGACGGTCAGCAAGGTAGACCCCACCACCGGCAACGCATTGCTTGAGACCGGCACCGGTTACGCAACGCTGATAAAGAGCGAGCAGATCCCCGGCGAGGTACTGAACGTTGGCGATAAGATAAAGGTGTTCATCACCGAGGTAAGCAAGGAAACAAAAGGCCCGCTGGTTACGCTTTCACGTTGCCACGCAGGACTGGTTCGCCGTATGTTCGAGCTTGAGATACCCGAGATCGCAGACGGTATCGTGCTTGTAAAGGGCGTTGCCCGCGAGGCAGGCTCCCGTACAAAGATCGCCGTTATGTCCCGCGAGCCCGACGTTGATCCCGTTGGCGCTTGTATCGGTGCGCACGGTATGAGAATTGCCGGCATTGTTGAAGAGCTGCGCGGCGAGAAGATAGATATCGTCAAGTACAGCGAGTCTCCCGAGGAATACGTGGCGGCATCTCTTGCTCCCGCTACCGTAAACAGCGTTGAGATGACAGCAGAGCGTGCTTGCCGTGTCAACGTTGACGCAGACCAGCTTTCTCTTGCTATCGGTAAGGAAGGTCAGAACGCGCGTCTTGCCGCACGCCTGACAGGTCTTAAAATAGATATCAAGTCCTGATTTAACATATTCGGAGGTGTACCGTGGCACAGCCGCAGAAAACAAGAAAAATACCCGAAAGACAATGCCTCGGCTGTAATCAGCACAAGCCCAAGCGCGAGCTGATGCGCGTGGTGCGCAAGCCTGACGGTCAGGTTGAGCTTGACTTTGTAGGCAAGGTGTCGGGGCGCGGCGCCTATCTTTGCCGCGACATAAAGTGCTTCCGTAAGGCGAGAAAGTCCCGCCGTATAGAAGCGAATCTGGGTATCACCATTCCCGAGGAGATATACGACGCTATGGAGCGCGAGATAGAGGAATCCCGCGATGAATAACGGCGAAATGAATTACAGCAAATTGCTGGGCGTGTTGGGGCTTTGCACCCGCGCGGGCGCACTGATATGCGGAACGGATAACGTTTGCGAGGCGATGAGAAAGAGATCGTCCGTAGGAAGACCGCTGTTAGTTCTTGAGGCTCGCGGCTGCTCGGCAAACACACATAAAAAGATCACAGACAAGTGCACATATTACAAAGTTGATCATACCGTACTTCCCGTGGATGCCGCGACACTTGCGGCGGCGCTGGGGAAGATCGGTGAGATCGCCGTTGTGGGCATAACGGATGAAAATCTGTGCCGCGCGGTACAAAAGCAGTTGGACGCCGTACGCTGAACGGCTTCAGACACAAATAGGAGGGTTTATATGGCAGCAACACCGCAGTTCAAAGTAAATCAACTTGCAAAGGATCTCGGTATCAAGACAAAGGACATTACCGATATTCTTAAAGACAAAGGATTTGAAGCAAAATCTCAAAAAACGCTCGAGGTCGCTGAATTCGACGTTCTTTTTGAGCACCTTACTTCAGCCAATCAAATAACAAATATAGAGGATTATATCGACGGTATAACATATATACCTTCTGTTGGTGCAGCATCGGAGCAGCAGACTCCCAAGGCAGAATCTGCGAAAGCAGAGCCTGTAAAAGCGGAAGTGCCCAAGAAGGAAGCTCCCAAGGCAGAACCCGCGAAAGCAGAGCCTGTAAAAGCGGAAGCGCCCAAGAAGGAAGCGCCCAAGGCAGAACCCGCAAAGGCAGAACCTGCAAAAGCAGAGCCTGTAAAAGCAGAAGCGTCCAAGAAGGAAGCGCCCAAGGCAGAACCCGCAAAGGCAGAACCTGCAAAAGCAGAGCCCGTAAAAGCGGAAGCACCCAAGAAGGAAGCTCCCAAGGCCGAGCCCGCAAAAGCCGAGGCCGCCAAGGTACAGCATTCTGCTCAGCAGCCTGCACAGCAGCCTCGCAACAATGCGGCTCGCAACGATAACCGCGACAACCGTAATGACAATCGTAACGACAATCGTAACGACAACCGCAACAATCAGCGTCCCGCACAGCCTCAGCGCAATGACAATCGCGATAACCGCACCGACCGTAACGGAGACCGTAACGGTCAGCGTCAGGATAAACCCTATTCTAATAACAATGCGGGTCAGCGTCCCGCGTTTGACAGAAATAATGCCGGCGCGCCTCAGCGCAACGACAGAAACTTCGGTACACCCCAGGGTCAGCGTCCTCAGGGTGACCGCAACGACCGTAACGGGGACCGTCCTCAATTTGACCGTAACGACCGTAACGGCGACCGTCCTCAGTTCGACCGTAACCGTCAGGGACAGCAGAATAAGGGCAAGGGTCCCGAGCGCGAGCGCGCAAGCCAGCCTCGCGACACCTTCCAGGCTCAGCCTATTGTTCGCGGTCAGGGTCCCAAGAAAGAGGGAACAGGTCCCCGCGTAGTAGACACCCGCGGCACAACAATTGACCTTTCCAAATACGATGACAAGCTTGACAACATAGTTCCCGAGTCCATCCGCGATATGCGCGGCGGCAGTGAGCGCGTCAAGAAAAAGAATACAGATCAGCGTCAGAATCAGAAAAATAATAAATTCCAGCCCAAAAAGCAGACTGTTATCAAGAAACAGCCCGTTAAGGTGTCCATTCCCGACGAAATAAGCGTTTCCGAGCTGGCTTCCCGTCTTAAGGTGACGGCAGGCGAGGTGGTCAAGCGCCTTATGATGATGGGCATGATGGTGACTGTAAATGAATTTGTAGATTACGACACCGCTTACCTTATCGCCGACGAGCTCGGCGCGGAGGTAACAAAGGAAGTCGTTGTTACCATTGAAGAAAAGCTGTTTGACGACGTACAGGACGATGAGTCCGCACTGCAGGAGCGCGCACCCGTCGTTTGCGTTATGGGTCACGTTGACCACGGTAAGACCTCTCTGCTTGACGCTATCCGTCACACCCACGTTACCTCGGGCGAGGCGGGCGGTATCACACAGCACATCGGTGCTTACCGCGTAAAGGTCAAGGGCAAGGACATTACCTTCCTTGACACCCCCGGTCACGAAGCGTTTACCGCAATGCGTGCCCGCGGCGCGCAGGCTACAGATATCGCAATTCTCGTTGTTGCGGCGGATGACGGCATTATGCCCCAGACCGTTGAGGCTATAAACCACGCAAAGGCTGCGGGAATCGATATTATCGTTGCTATCAACAAGATGGATAAGCCTACGGCAAATCCCGATCATATACTCCAGGAGCTGACCAAATACGAGCTGGTTCCCGAGGAATGGGGCGGCGACGTTATGTGCGTACCCGTTTCCGCGCTGACCGGCATGGGCATCGACGATCTGCTTGAAAACGTATTGCTTGTTGCCGAGGTCAAGGAGCTCAAGGCTAACCCCGCAAGACGCGCAAAGGGTATCGTCATTGAGGCTAAGCTGGATAAGGGCCGCGGTCCCGTTGCTACCGTGCTGGTTCAGAACGGTACACTTCACAGCGGCGACGTTGTTATCGCAGGTACAGCCGTTGGCCGTGTCCGTGCTATGACCGACCATAACGGTAAGACGCTCAAGACAGCAGCTCCCTCCGTTCCCGTTGAGATCACGGGCCTTGCTGAGGTTCCCACCGCAGGTGACGAGTTCAACGCGGTTGAGGACGAAAAGATGGCAAGAGAGCTGGCAGATCAGCGCCGCGACAAGGCAAAAGAGGAAGTATTCAAGGCAAATGCCCGCGCAAACCTCAACGACCTGTTCGCGCAGATCTCCGAGGGCGTCAAGGTGCTCAATATTATAGTCAAGGCAGACGTTGGCGGCTCTGCGGAAGCAGTCAAGGCGTCGCTTGAAAAGATATCCAACGAGGAAGTCAAGGTCAAGGTTATTCACGCGGCGGCAGGCGGTATCACCGAGGGTGACGTTATGTTTGCGGCGGCTTCCAACGCAATTATCGTCGGCTTTAACGTGCGTCCCGATAAGGGCGCCCTTGACAGTGCCGAGAGACAAAATGTTGATATCCGCACATACCGCGTAATTTACAGCTGTATCGAGGAGATCACGGCGGCTATGAAGGGTATGCTTGCTCCCAAGTTCAAGGAGACCTTGCTGGGTCACGCCGAGGTCAGACAGACCATTCACGTTCCCAACGTCGGTACAATCGCAGGCTCTTACATTCAGGACGGTAAGATCACACGCGCATCTCTCATCCGCGTGCTTCGCGCAGGTGTGGTTGTATTTGAGGATAAGATATCCTCACTGCGCCGCTTCAAGGATGACGTCCGTGAGGTTGCCGCAGGATACGAATGCGGTATCGGTCTTGAGAGATTCTCCGACCTTAAGGAAGGCGGCGTTCTCGAAGCCTATATCATGGAAGAGATCGAGCAGTAATTTTATAAATGAACATCCCGACGGACGAGAGTCTGTCGGGATGTTTTGTGTGTAGCAATGAATTTTTATTTAGCTGATTGTTGCCATTAAATGAATATATTATGATGGACAAATTGAAGCATTTGTGCTATAATACACTTATACATAATCCTATTTGGAGGAGCATATGCTCATCGTACTCAAGCAGCTTGCCGTGCTGTACGTTTTTCTGCTTCTGGGCTGGCTGTTCGGTAAGCTGAAAACGGACTTGCACGAGCACACGGGAATACTGTCCTTTATACTTGTCAACCTGCTTTTGCCAAGCAAGGTCTTTCGCACGTTTTCAAACAATTTCACCGTTTCGTATATTAAAAATAATTACGTCACCATTATTATTTCGCTGTCTATACTTGTGGCGCTGGCATTTATATCGTGGCTCATCTCAAAGCCGCTGACCCAAAACGCCTACGAGCGCAAGGTCTACCGCTACTCGCTGACAATATCCAACTACGCCTATATGGGCTACGTGCTGACCGAGCAGGTGTTCGGTACAGAGGGGCTGACCGACCTTATTCTGTTCTGCATCCCCTTCGCCATGTATACATACACCTTTGGCTACGCCATGCTGACGGGCAGCGGCGGCTCGCTAAAGCGCCTGCTGACGCCGCTGACAATGAGTATCGCGCTGGGAATCGTGGTTGGCTTGACACAAATTACGCTTCCCGACGTAATCAACCAGGTGCTCTCAACCTCTTCCGCCTGCGTAGGTCCCCTCAGCATGGTGCTGACGGGCATCAGTTTGTCTGCCTTCGCGCCGCGGGAGCTGATCACCGACGCAAGGACTTATATCGTCGTGGCGCTAAGGCTTGTGGGCATTCCCGCGCTGGTATACGGCGCGTGCACACTTTTGCGCCTTGACGGCGTTATCGTGCCCGCCACCATTATGGCAAGCATGCCATGCGGACTTAATACCGTCGTCTTTCCAAAGCTTGTGGGCGAGGACTGCAAAACGGGCGCGCGGCTGGCGCTTATCTCGCATCTGTTCTCACTTGTAACTCTGCCGCTCTGGCTGTCAATACTTATGTAATCGCGTAAGAGGTAAAAATATGATTGTCGTATTTAAACAACTTGTAGTTCTGTACATTTTTCTGTTTATCGGTTGGATCTTCGGCAAGCTCAAAAAGGACTTGACGGAGCATACGGGAATACTGTCCTTTATGCTGGTCAACTTGTTT
The DNA here is from genome assembly GCA_045586785.1 of Eubacteriales bacterium. Classification (GTDB taxonomy): domain Bacteria; phylum Bacillota; class Clostridia; order Oscillospirales; family CAG-272; genus UMGS1002. The sequence goes on from JAZNBA010000048.1 coordinate 14,782, forward strand.
TTGCCAAGCATGGTTTTCGAAACGTTTTCAACTAATTTCACCGTTTCGTATATCAAAGATAATTATATTGCCGTTATAATTTCGGTGATCACAATTGTGGTGCTGGCGCTTATTGCGTGGCTTATTGTAAAGCCGCTGACCAAAAATGCCTATGAGCGCAAGGTTTATCAATATTCGTTGGTCATTTCCAATTGCGGCTACGTTGGCTACGTGCTCACCGAGCAGGTGTTCGGAGCTCGTGGACTTACCGACCTGATACTGTTTTGCATCCCCTTTACGATATACACCTACACCGTGGGTTACGTAATGCTGACCAATCGGGGCAGCTCGCTTAAGTGTCTGCTGACACCGCTGACAGTGAGTATCGTTCTTGGTATTGTTGTCGGTCTTGCACAGATTCAACTGCCCGACGTAGTAAATCAGGTGCTCGACGCTTCCTCCGACTGCGTAGGCCCCCTGAGCATGGTGCTGACGGGTATCAGCCTGTCGGCGTTTTCGCCGCGGGAGCTGGTTACGGACGTGAAAACATATATTGTGACGGCACTGCGGCTGGTGGGTATTCCCGCGCTGGTGTTCGGCGTGTGCACGCTTTTGCGGCTTGACAGCGTTATCATGCCCGCCACCATTATGGCAAGTATGCCCTGCGGACTTAATACCGTTGTTTTCCCCAAGCTGGTAGGTGAAGATTGCAAGATAGGCGCGCGGCTGGCGCTTATCTCGCACCTGCTGTCCATGGCGACTCTGCCTATCTGGCTGTCAATACTTATGTAAAAGGAGAAAAGCAATGTCAAACAACGCACCCTCAAGACTTCATATACTTATAATCGGAAACAGCTTTTCCGTTGACACCATGCGTTACGTGGCGGATATTGCCCGGGAAATGGGCATTTCTGATGTGAAAATCGGTAATCTTTACGTGGGTGGCTGCTCGCTGCGTATGCATCTTGAGCGTGCGACGCAAGAAATGCCCGTATATACCTACTATAAAAACGTAGGCGAGGGCTGGACGGACACCCCCGAGACCACAATAAGTACCGCCATTGCCGACAGCGATTGGGATTATATCGGCATCTGGCCCGGCACCAAGGACGGCAGCCGTCATTCCGAGCCCGCTTCCTACGAGCCGCTGCCCGCGCTTATAAAGTACATACGCGAGAGGGCACTGAACCCCGCTCTCAAACTGATGTTCAATATGACCTGGATGGGCGAGCCCGAAAAAAATCATCCCGAGCTGGCGTCCTTCGGCAACGATCAGTTAAAGCTGCACGCGAAAATTGCCGAGATGATGCAGACCGTCATCATACCCACGGGCGAGTTTTGCTGCGTGGCTCCCATGGGAACCGCCATTCAGAACGCACGCACGTCTACGCTGGGACCTATCACCCGCGATTATTATCACTTGACAAAAGACGTAGGACGTTACATAGCGGGACTGACCTTTTTCGGCGCGCTGACGGGTCTTGACATAACAGAGATCAAGTGGGCACCCGAGGGTGTGGACGAAAAGCAATTTGCCATTGCCATTGAGTCGGCGGCAAACGCAATAAAGACACCCTTTGAGGTGACACAGTCCAAGCTGTAAAGTGCACGCGCGTTAGATCGGCGGTCGCTTTTTGAAGAAAAGAAGCAAACGCGCAAGCGCGATTTGCGCGAGTTTGCTTTGCAAACATCGCTACGCAAAAACTTTCAAAAAAGTAGTCAAAAAGGAGGTCGGGCAAATGAAAATACTTACCGAGGCGGAGTTTAACCGTCAGATGACGTGTCCCGCGACGGGATACCTGTTTTTCGGTGACGAGGACTATACCAAGCAGCACGCCCTGCGCCGTCTGCGCGAGGCGATATGCCCCGACGATATATCCGCGACCTTTAACGATATTCGCTTGACGGCACTGGAGTTTTCGCCGTCAAAGCTGGTGGATATGCTGGAGCCGCTTCCCATGATGGGTGAGCGCAAGATTATTTCTGTGACGGGTCTGAGCTTTGTGTCTCGCCGTCCCGAGGAAATAAACGCGCTGTGCGACGCGCTGTCAGCACTCGCCGATTACGATTATAACACGCTGGTCATCTGTGTTCCCGAGGGCAATATTGACGCGGGCAGACTGCCCAAAGCACCGTCGTCACTGCTCAAGCGCTTGTCAAATTTCCTGACTCCCGTGCATTTTGAACGAATAACTCCCGCACGGCTGTCGGGCTGGGTGGGTAAGCATTTTGAGCACAACGGTGTCGTTGCGCCGCCTCAGCTTTGCTCAAAGGTGGTGGACTATTGCGGCACATCCATGTTTGTGCTGGCAAATGAGATAGACAAGATCAGCTTTTATATCAAGGCGGCGGGCAGGGATACACTTTCGGAGGGTGATATTTATACTGTGGCGGTAGCGGATACGTCTTACGACGCCTTTGATTTCGCCAACTCCATAACCTCGGGCGACCGCCGCCGCGCGCTGAATATATTGGCTGTTATGAAGCAACGCAAAATAGAGCCGCCTATTATTATGGGCGAGCTTACTACCACGTTTTGCAATATGCTGTCGGTGCGCCGACTTATGGACGATGGCCTTAATGCCTACTCAATATCCGGCATCACAGGTCTGCACAGCTATCGTGTAAGTATATACATGCAAGGTGTAGCGAATATAAGCACGGAACAGCTGCAGGGTGTCATTGATATGTGCGTTGAAGCCGATGCCGCCGTCAAGAGCTTCGGCAACGGATATGAGGCAATAGAGCGTCTTATCTGTGGATTTTAAATCTTAATTATCCGAGGAAAAATATGAATCTTAACGATACCATCGCCGCCATTTCCACACCCCAAGGCAAGGGTGGCGTTGCACTGATAAGAATATCCGGCGACGAGGCACTTGCCGTCGCCGACAAAATGTTTCGCCCGAAATCGGGCAAAAAGCTGTCCGAAATAAAATCCCGTACCGCCGTTTACGGCGATATTATGGCATATGAGCCCGATGGTGCGCTTGTCCGCATTGACGACGGAATCGCCACGGTGTTTCGCGCACCCGCGTCGTATACTGGGGAGGACACCGTTGAAATTTGCTGTCACGGCGGCGTGCTTATTACACGCGAGGTGCTGAGCGCCGCCCTTGCCGCCGGAGCGCGCATGGCAGAGCCGGGCGAATATACCCGCCGCGCCCACATTTCGGGCAGACTGGGTCTTTCCGAGGCAGAGGCGCTGGCGACGCTGCTTGACGCGAAAACACACGAGCAGCTGAAGCTGTCGCGTTCGGGAATGGACGGCGCGCTGTCAAAAAAGACGGACGAGCTGTACCTTGAATTGCGCCGACTTGTCAGTGACGTTTACGCGCGCGTTGACTTTCCCGACGAGGACCTGGCAGGGCTTACACGTGAGCAGTTTTGCGACGCCGTGGGCGAGGTGGGTCAGCAGTTGTGTAAGCTTATGAAGACCTACCGCACGGGACATGCCATTACCGAGGGTATATCCACGGTGCTGTGCGGCGAGACAAACAGCGGAAAAAGCTCGCTTTATAACGCAATTTTGGGCAAAAATGCCGCAATCGTTACGGATATCGCGGGCACCACGCGGGATATTTTGGAGGAAGTCGTCAGCTTCGGCGGCGTTACTCTGCGGCTGTGCGACACGGCAGGCCTGCGCGACAGCGCGGATACCGTTGAGCGCATAGGAATCGAGCGTGCGAAAGAAAAAATAGAATCGGCAGAGCTGGTGCTGGCGCTGTTTGACACCTCACGTCCGTGGGACGCAAACGCCGAGGCAATGCTGGGTTATCTGGAAACGATTATTTCCCCGGTAATAATCATTACCACCAAATCCGATCTGCCCGCCGCTTGGCAAATGCCCGAAAAATATGACGCGGTCAGCATTTCCACCAAAACAGGCGAGGGAATGGACGCGCTGGCAGACCGTATAAATAAGCTGTTTATCGACGGCGATATTGATATTTCCACCGACGCCGTCGCCGCGACGGCGCGTCAGTATGCCGCGCTTTGCCGCGCAGGTGAGGCGGTGCAGAATGCGCTGTCAGCACTTGACGCGGGGCTTCCCGAGGATATCGCGGGCAGTGATCTGGAGCTTGCCATGTCGGCGCTTGCCGAGATCGACGGACGCGAGGTCACCGTTGATATCGTTTCGGAAATATTCTCCCGCTTCTGCGTGGGGAAATGATAACTTTATATGTAAAAAGCCGCAAAAGGGCAGAGATCGATCTCTGCCCTTTTGCTGCGATTATCAAACATCAATTTAATCCACAGCAATGTTTTCTTCTTTGTTTTTTGGATCAAATTCGGGAAAACAAAGTAAAAAGAAGTCGCACTCATCGCAACAGCACTCAAAGCCTTGCTTTCCGTTTCCGAGGCAAACGTCACGTTTCCCGGGTGTAAGCTCCACCCCGGAAATGTCAATTATTTTTTTCGGAATTTTTTGACTCATATATCCTCCTATCAGTATAAAAAAGGTGCGCAACCGAAGCTACGCACCGAAAACCGCACACTCCGATTGCTGCTACACAAACTAAATTAGAATTAGGGTATTCACCATAACCATTTAGTAGAGCTTGCGATTTTACCAAGTTCAAAATAGTTATGGCAAAAAAAGGATATAAATATCCTTGTAAAGACAAAAATACCACTAATTCTAATATTCAGTTTGTGTAGCATACTTATTATATCACAATTTTTGCGGTCTGTAAATATATTGAGTGAATTTTTATGAAATTGCCTCTCAAGCGCGGCTTTGTATTTCTACGTCAAATTTGATAAATCCCAACAATTTCGGGTCGTCGAGGGCGCCGACCCCTACGATTGAATAATAATATTTGCAATTCTACGTGAAATTTGATAAAATCCAACGTTTACGGACCGCCGAGGACGTCGATCCCTACAACTTGTGGGATTATTCGCATAAAACGTGGAATTTTATTTAATCGTTCATTATGCCTCTCCGTCTGCTACGCAGACACCTCTCCCAGAGGGAGAGGCTTATTGCAGGCTCCCCCTTTGGGGGAGCTCCCGCGCAGCGGGTGAGAGGGTAGAATTCAAACATAAAGTTTTAATGGTTACAAGATACTACAACTGTATTGGTTAAAAATATAGAATTCCATTAGATTTTATATAAAAAAGCAAAAAACCCGCGTAAGATGTGCCAATATAACAAAAACATGCTACAAAAAACTAAAAAAACATTAAATAATAGGAAAAATTTTAAAAATCTATTGACAAAGAGGGGTAAGAAAGTGTATAATATATGCTGTCATTGTGTCAGGACGTGTAAGTCAGCAGAATATTACGCTTCCGATAACCATTTCACAAGGAGGTGCATCTAAATGCTTAGAACCTATCAGCCTAAAAAGCGTCAGAGACAGAAGGAGCACGGCTTCAGAAAAAGAATGAGAACCGCGGACGGCAGAAAAGTCCTCAAGAGAAGACGTGCAAAGGGCAGAGTAAGACTTTCTTATTGATCTGCTCAAACAATCGCCGCGATAGTCAATATCGAGATAAAACCACCGACCGCCGACAAACGCAACAAGTGTTTTTAGGAGCGTCGGGGTTTTTAATGTCGGCACAAATTTTTATGCAGGGGGTGTGTTGAGTTTTGAAACATCTTTCCCTCACCGAAAACCATCTGTTCGGCAAAGCATATTCAAAAGGGAAGCGGTATTGCGGAAAATACGCCTGCGTTTTTGTCCTGCGGGACAAGGCGGCGTTTCGTCTGATGAAAGCTAATCCCGAAAAACAGTATCTTAACCGTGTTGGACTTACCGTGTCCAAGAAGATCGGCGGAGCCGTTGTGCGCAGTCGTGCGCGACGGGTTTTGCGCGCCGCGCTTGATGCCGTGGAGCCGCAGCTTAAGACGGGCTTTATTATCGTCATCAGTGCCCGAGAGGGCATAGCCGATCAAAAAAGCACCGATATGGAAAAAGAACTGCGGTGGATATTCAAAAAGCTTGATATGCTTGCCGACCAAAAAACATCGTCATGAAACATATTTGTATCTGGCTTATACGTTTTTACCGAAAATTTCTATCTCCTCTCAAACGTCATCCGACCTGTCGGTTTACGCCGACTTGTTCCGCCTACGCCATTGAGGCGTTACAGAAACGTGGCTTGATCGTGGGCCTTGCGCTTACGGCGTGGAGAATACTCCGTTGCAATCCATTTTGCCCAGGAGGCTATGATCCCGTCCCCGAGCGAAGACCGCGAAGGATAAAAAATAATGAGAAGAGAACCGAGAAAAACGACACAATGGACGAACAACCAAATATTATAGGAGAAGATCTCGCGACGGAGAACAACTGCAATTCCGACGCGGGAAAAAACTGAAATGGCACAAAACAAAACATCAACGCGCTACGCGTTGAAGCTGATGTGTGCAATGCTGATCGCGGCTTGTCTTATCTCTCTTATGGGACTTGTAGCGTCCGCAACCACCGCTCCTGACGATCCGTCAAACATTCCCGCCGACAGCACAGGCGCAACCGACTCCGACGGTACTGCCGCAGACGGTACTGCCACCGATGGCGCAGCGTCTGCCGACGACCTTGCCGCAGAGCTGAAGCCCGCGCTTACCGAGGATAAGCTGGCGGCACTGGCAGAGCTTATCAAGGCTCACGTCGTTACCGACAAAAAGGCAGAGGATAAGCGCACCGCCCGCGACAAGATCACCGCTGCATACCTTGCAGCTAAGGGCGAGGACGGCAGCGTAGATCTGTCGAAGATCGACGTTGAGGCGGCTCGCGAGGCTATCAAAGAGGCTAACGAGGCGGCAAAAAGCAAGGCAAGAGTGGACGTTGATTACAGCTCCATCAATGCCGCTGACGTTGAAAACCTTGTCAGCAGAATGAAGAGCCTTGTGTCGCTTGACGCGCCTACGGGACTTTTCGAAAAGATCAAGCTGGCGGCAGGTAGTGTGCTCAGCTGGTTTACCAAGCTGGTAGGCGGAAACTATGTAATAGGTCTGCTTATCTTCGCGGTAATTCTTGAGCTTGTAACGCTTCCCGTAAGCATCAAGCAGCAGAAGAATTCCATCAAGCAGGCGTCGCTCTCTCCCAAGGAAAAGGCTATCCGCAAAAAGTACGCGGGTCGTGACGACCAGGCAACCAAGCAGAAAATGGCAACCGAGATACAGGAAATGTATCAGAAGGAAGGCTACAACCCCGCATCGGGCTGTCTGCCTATGATACTTCAGCTTGTATTCGTATTGCTGCTTTACGCGGTAGTTGTTGACCCTATCGTTTACGTTATGCACCAGTCCTCCGAGCTGTCGCAGGCACTTGTCACATTCATCAACACATCCGAAGCATCCGGCGGTCTTGGCGGCAACATAGTTGCTTCCCGAGGCACCATCGAGGTAGCGTCCTTTATTACCGATTACGGCAGAGAGGCGTTCTGCTCAAAGCTTCAGGACTTCATTTACTTCTCTAACGGCGCGGATATCGTCAACGCCGTAAAGACCAACGTTACCGAGCTTAACTTCAATCTGTTCGGTATCAGTCTGGGTCCCGTTCCCAGCTTCCAGAACTTCAACTGGCTGCTGCTCATTCCCGTGCTGACCTTCGTTGTTTACTTCGGCAGCATGAAGATCACACGTAAGATGACATACCAGCCTCAGGTTCAGGATCAGGCAACAGGCTGCTCCAACAACATTATGGACATCACAATGCCGCTGTTCAGCGTATACATTTGCTTCGTGGTTCCCGCGGCACTGGGTGTATACTGGATGTTCAAGAGCATACTCAGCACTGTCGCGCGTATAATTCTGACTAAAGTAATGCCTGTTCCCACCTTTACGGAGGAGGAATACAAGGCGGCTGAAAAAGAGATACTCAAGGGTAAGTCGCCCGAGCGCGCTCCCGCGCCCAGAACGGGCTCGTCGGGCAAGGCGGTACGTTCACTGCACCACATCGACGACGAGGACTTTGAGGACACCCGCGAGGAGGCACTTGCGCGCAAGGCGCGCCAAGAGGCACGCGAGGCAGAGCAGGCTCAGAAGAAGGCAGACGAGGAAAAGCGTCTTGCCGACAGCAAGCTGATAAAGAACGAGGATGACCGTCCTCAGCTGTCACTCAAGCAGCTTCGTGAAAAGGCTAAAAAGGCAAAACAGCAGCAGGCGGCTGAAAAGAAGGCGGCAGCAAATGCCACCGAGGCTTCCGCAGAACAGCAAAAAGACGTTGACACCGTTATTACCCCCGAGGGAAAGCGTAATGTCAACGAGAACAAAGAATCAGACAACTAATATCTAACAACCAAAGCCGCATTGGCGGCAGAATGGAGACTCTTTTGAAAAAAGAAGTTATTACAACAGGTAAGACGATCGACGAGGCAGTTGCCAACGCAGTCCGCGAGCTGGGCGCGCCCTCGGCCGAGAGTATAGAATATACCGTTCTGGAGGAGCCCAAGAAGGGACTTTTCGGAATCGGTGCGGCACCTGCCAAGATCTCGGCAAGCTACACGCTGTCGGGTGCCGATATCGCGCTTGAGTTTGTCAAGAGCGTTATCAACGATATGGGTCTTGACGCAAAGGCTGTTATGACGCAGGGCGACAACGACGATACGCTGATCAACATTGACGGCGAGGGCTCGGGTGTGCTTATCGGTCATCACGGCGAGACGCTGGATTCTCTGCAGTATCTTGCAAATCTGGCGGCAAACAAAAAGGTAGACGGTGTAAAGCGCGAGTACGTTAAGATCACGCTGGATGCCGAGGGCTACCGCGCAAAGAGAGAAGAAGCGCTTCGCGCGCTGGCGCGCCGTATGGCAGAAAAGGTTCTGCGCTACAAAAAGAGCATTATGCTGGAGCCTATGAATCCTTATGAGCGTCGCATCATTCACTCCGAGGTACAGGGAATTGAGGGTGTATCCACCAACTCCATCGGCTCGGAAAACAACCGCAAGGTAGTTATGTACCTGGACGACAAGGGCATCTCCGCGGGCAAAAAGTCAAATAAAAAGTCAGCGCCTCTCGTAAGCGAGCAAGAGCTGTACTAAAATCGAAAAGGGGGATGCTGTGTTGAATTTACGCGGCACCCCCAGTATTGTTTTCTTGCAGTTCTGCGAAAAGCAGAACTGCAAGAAAGTGATATTCCGCGCGAGGCGCGGAGTGATATTCGCCGTCTGCGACGGCGAGTGAAATTCGCCCTTCGGGCGAGTGAAATGTTTGCCTGCGGCAAACGTTAGTGTAGCTTTTCGCGGAGCGAAAAGCAAATTTATTGAATTATTTCCCGGGAAGTATCAAATGCTTTCCGGATGGGCGTCGGATGCGAAACTCAGCTTAATGCGGCGTTCGCAAGACGACGCACGGTATTCGAGGTGTGAACAAACGATTATAAATGTCTGTTTGTTAAAGCTTTTGAAGATTCTTAAGAAACTTTTTTCAAAAGTTTCTTAAGTGGGGTGCGGGGCGAAGCCCCGTGTATATACAATTCAAGGAGGGTATTATGTCAGACAACAAATTTATTGAAGTGGACAAGAATATGATCGTTGAGACGACCATAGCCGAGCCGGACATAAAGTTTTACGATGTCAGATGGGAGCCATTTGATATTTACGGACTTTACGAGCCCAAGACAGAGCCGGTATTCAAGCGTCTGCCCGACGAGATCGGTCAGAATGTAAACAGCGGTGTTAAGCGGCTGTATCTTATGACAGCAGGCGGCCGTGTGCGTTTTTCAACCGATTCCAAATACATAGCAATCAAGTGCTCCATGCCGTACATAACCAAGTATCCGCATATGCAGCTGACGGGTACAACCGGATTTGATCTTTTTGAGGACACCGAGGGCGGAAGCCGTTTTATTCGTCCCTTCAAGCCCGATATGAGCATAAAGGACGGATATGAGTCTGTAATTCAGGTGGGAAAAGAGGGTGTAATGCGCCACTACACTATCAATTTCCCGACTTATAACCCTGTAAATTGGCTGTATATCGGCCTGCAGGAGGGCGCGAAGGTAGAGGGCGGTCTGAAATATCGCTCCGAGTTACCCGTTTATTACTACGGAAGCTCCATCACTCAGGGCGCGTGCTCGTCACGCCCGGGTAATGCGTATCAGAGCATAATCTCGCGCAGACAGAATCTTGACTTTGTCAATCTGGGCTTTTCGGGCAGCGGACGCGCCGAGGAGCTGATCGCAAACTATATGGCAGAGCAGAAAATGCTGGCGTTTGTCTGCGATTACGACCACAACGCGCCCAATCCCGAGTATCTTAACGACACTCACCTGCGTCTTTACAAGATATTCCGCGAAAAGAATCCCGACGTTCCGTATATTATGGTGTCCAAGCCCGACTTTGACAATAATATCAACGAGAGCATTATGCGCCGCGAGGTCATTGTGAATACTTACCGTTACGCTCGTGAGAACGGCGACAAAAACGTATGGTTTATCGACGGTCAGGGTATATTCCGCGGCCCCGACGAGGATCTGTGTACCGTTGACGGCACGCACCCCTCCGACGTTGGATTTATGAAGATGGCAGATGCTATCGAGAGAATACTGGTCCGCGCTCTGCGCCACGACTTCAGCTGAAAGGAGAACAGAGATGGAAGATATCAAAAAAGAAGCGTATGTTGAAGTGGATAAAAATATGATCGTGGCTACCACCATTGAGGAGCCCGACATAAAGTTTTACGACATCCGCAAGCCTCCTTTTGAAATTTACGGTCTTTACGACGTTTATAATCAGCCCTTTTTCCGCCGTTTGCCCGCAGACATTGCCGAGGCGACCAGCGAGGGTGTTGCAAAGCTGTGCCGCGAGTCGGCAGGCGGACGTGTCCGTTTTTCCACCGATTCAAGCTATATAGCCATCAAGGTCGAGATGGGACCCTACGCGCGAAGCGCACACACCACGCTGTGCAACGGCGCGGGCTTTGACCTTTACGAGGACACCGACACGGATTCCCGCTTTATCAAGGCATATCTGCCTCCGTACAAGTTTGAAAACGACTATGAGCAGATAATAAAAATACCCGGCGGCCGCCGTATGAGAAGCTACACCATTAATTTCCCCATACACGGTGTAGTAAAAAATCTGTATATCGGTATACAGGAGGACGCAAAGCTGGAATGCGGCAAGAAGTACCGCAACTCGTCGCCCATAGTTTATTACGGAAGCTCTATAGTTCACGGCACAGCCGCATCCCGTCCCGGACTTATTTATCAGAGTATTCTGTCCCGCAGACTTAACATGGACTATATAAATCTGGGCTTCTCGGGCAAGGCAAAAGGCGAGCCGGTGCTGGTTGACTACATGGCAGGCATGGATATGTGCCTTTTCGTGTGCGACTACGACCACAACGCGCCCAACGCGGCATTTTTGCGTGAAACGCACCAAAATGTTTACGACATTTTCCGCGCAAAGCGTCCCGACACGCCCTACATTATGATCTCGCGCCCCAATATCGCAACCAATCAGTCCGAGTTCGCGGAGCGCCGCGACGTTATAATCGACACCTACCGCCACGCGCTGTCGCTGGGCGATAAGAATGTTTATTATATTGACGGCGAGAGCTTTTTCCTCGGTAAATATGAAAACGAGTGCACAATGGATGCTGTTCACCCCAACGATCTCGGCTTTACGCTTATGGCGGACGGAATTGAGAGCGAGATCCGCCGCGCGCTTGCAAAGGGCGGAGTGCTCTGATGGAAAAGACGTATTCCGCGCAGGCGCTGGCGTATCTTGGTGACTCGGTCATTGAGGTCTGGGTGCGGACGCATCTGGTCGAATCGGGGCTGTCGGGCTCGCGAGAGTTGAACGCCGCATCGCTTAATTACGTTACCGCGCCCCGTCAGGCAGCGGCAATGAAAAAAATACTTGATATTCTCACCGAGGACGAGGCGGCAATATTCCGCCGCGGACGCAATCTGGGTCACACCAACCTGCCGCGCAACGCCACGGCGTCCGAATACCGCAGTGCGACGGGTATGGAAGCGCTGATGGGGTGGCTGAGCCTTGGCGGTCGGCAGGAGAGGATAAATGAATTGCTGACCGCAGCATATAGCGAAAACGGCAGAGTTTGATTATTTTTTACGTTTTTATATAAATAATCCTATAAAACCGTAGGGGGCGACGTCCTCGTCGCCCAGTGAAAAACGCGTGAAACAAAAAATAAGGGTGAAGATATTTTCACACCATATTTATTATCCACGCAATTGTTTACGGGGCGCCGAGGACGTCGCCCCCTACAACCAAATAATAAAATTTACCAAAAACAAGAACGGAGATAGAAAAATGAGCAATCCAAAGGTAAAAATTAAGGTTAAGGGCTTTGGTGAGATGATCGCAGAGCTGTATCCCGAAAAGGCACCCAAGACAGTTGAGAATTTTCTGAAGCTGGTGGGCGAGGGATTTTATACGGGAACTATTTTCCACCGCGTTATCAGAGGATTTATGATCCAGGGTGGCGGATACACCGAAATGTTTGAGGACAAGGATGCGGATGCTATTTACGGCGAGTTTGCCGCAAACGGCTTTCTGCAGAACGACGTAAAGCACGAGCGCGGCGTTCTTTCCATGGCGAGAACATCCGATCCCAACTCTGCATCCTCCCAGTTTTTCATTATGCATCAGCGTTCTCCTCACCTTGACGCCCAGTATGCGGCGTTCGGCAAGGTAATTGAGGGCGAGACTGTCATTGACAGCATCGCGAACGTCAAAACGGGCAATCGCGGCTGGTATATGCAGGACGTACCGAGAGATGCTGTTGTAATTGAGAGCATTGAGGTAGTTGAATAATAAAAAAGGGTAGGTTTCACATGAAACCCACACAAATCGACAAAAAATGCTTGCGGAGTATCCGCAAGCATTTTTTGTTTTTTATTCCTTGTCCTCAACAACAGCTTCGCTGTCATCCTCGATGAAGATATCGCAATCCTCGCAGCCGTCGTCAAGAAAATCTTCGCACTCGCAATCGCAAAGATGGAAGTACTTCCGGAAAAGCTTGTAAGCAATTACCGCAGCAGCACCGATACCTGCAACGATAGCCAGAGTAATGGCGATAATTTTGAAGTAATTGGGCTTTTCGGGCTCACGTCTAAACCAACTGAACATATTAATAACCTCCTTAATTTAAGTTATAATCTTTTTCGATTATATTATAGCACACTTTTTGTCAATATGCAATGCATTCTTTATAAAAATATTTTTTTCCGAACGCAAAGAAATATACATATCTGCATAAATTTGCTCAAACCCCTTTATTTTGCGTCAAAAATTTGTTATAATAATATGAAGTATTGTTTTTTGGAGGCGGATAATGACATACAAGCAGATCTGTGAGCTTCTTGCGCTGTCGGGTATTGAGTCGGCGCGAGATGACGCGGCGATACTTATTCGGCATTTCTGCGGAGTGAGCGGGGCGCAATTGGTTTTGTGCCGTGATCGCGACTTTGACGACGATAAGCTGATACACGCCGTCCGTCGGCGCGCCGAGCGCTATCCGCTTCAGTATATTATAGGAACGTGGGGCTTTTACGAGTCCGACTTTGAGGTAACCGAGGGCGTGCTTATACCCCGCGCCGACACCGAGCTTATCGTTGAGCAGGCAATAAAGCAGCTGCCGAAGGGTGCGGTGTTTGCCGATATCGGCTGCGGAAGCGGCTGTATCGTAAGCTCTGTCTTGCGCGCTCGTGAGGACGTGAGAGCGTTTGCAGTGGATATTTCACCTGTGGCGCTTGAGATGACGCAGAAAAACGCGGTAGCACTGGGCGTTGACCGTAGGCTGACCGTCGTTAACGGCGATATGAGAGACGAGAAACTTTGGCATAGCTTGGGGCAGCTTGACGCCATTATCTCAAATCCGCCCTATATCCCCACGGACGAGGTAAAAACGCTTGCCCCCGAGCTCGCTTTTGAGCCTGAATTGGCACTGGACGGCGGCTGTGACGGTCTTGATTTTTACCGCGCACTCATAAATCCGGGCACGGTGCAGCTTTCGGAGAACGGATTTATGCTGTTTGAATGCGGTGTGGGGCAGACGGGTGACATTTGCGCCATCGCCCATAGCTGCGGTTATAGCAGTGAGGTCTATTTTGACATAGAAAACCGTGACCGCGCCGTAAAAATATACGGCATTGACCGACGCGCCTGATTTTTGCTTGCGGTCATAAAAGATTACTTTTGCATAATATATCTGTAGGCAAGCTTGGGTCTTGACCTGCGGTACATCAAATATTTTTTATACGGAGAAAGAACTTGAAAATACTTATTTTGGCGGGCGGACTGTCGCCCGAGCGTGACGTTTCTTTGGTTTCGGGCAGCCTTATTGCCCGTGCGTTGGCAGACAGAGGACATAAGATATTGCTGGCGGATGTTTATGAAGGCATTGAAGTCGGCAATAATGAAATATCGGAGCTGTTTACAAGTGATCCCGCAAGTGTTGACGCTATTTCGGAAAGTGTGCCCGATCTTGATGCGGTACGCGCAAAATGCGGCGGCAGAGAGGCAAAGATAGGGCCCGGTGTGCTGGAGGCGGCAAAATATGCGGACGCCGTCTTTCTGGCGCTTCATGGGGATATGGGCGAGGACGGAAGCTTGCAGGCGACGCTTGACAATTACGGAATCAAAAAATATACCGGATCGGGATATGCGGGCAGTCTTTTGGCAATGGATAAGGACATCAGCAAGCGCATGATGAAGTTATCCGACATTCCCACGCCCGATTGGATGTATTTTGACGTTACAAAGGACACCACGGACGATATTTTGAACAATATCGGTCTGCCTTGCGTCGTCAAGCCGACCGCGTGCGGCTCCAGCGTCGGAGTTTCCATAGTACATAGCGAGAGCGAGCTTGAGAATGCCATCCGCTTTGCGGCAGGCTACGAGAGCCGCATCGTTGTTGAGAAAAAGGTGACGGGCAGAGAATTTTCGGTGGGCGTTTTGGGTGAGAATGCCCTGCCTCCCATCGAAATAATACCCAAATCCGGTTTTTACGACTATAAAAATAAATATCAAAGCGGTATGACCGAGGAGATATGTCCCGCGGAGCTGACCGAGACGCAGACAAAAAAGGTGCAAACATACGCAAAAGCGGTTTTCGACTGCCTGCGTCTGTCGGGATATGCACGTGCCGACTTCATTATGGACGAGGACGGTGAGTTCTGGTGCCTTGAGGTCAATAACCTGCCGGGCATGACACCCATGAGCCTGCTGCCCCAGGAGGCAGCCGCCGCAGGCATCGGATACGGCGAGCTGTGCGAGATGATAGTCAATATGGCGGTGGAGAAATAAATAGGTGAAAAAGGCTCTCCCTTCGGGAGAGCTGGCGCCGTAAGGCGACTGAGAGGGTCAAATCTATGATAAAAACACCCTCTCCGTCACGGCAAGCCGTGACCCCTCTCCCGTGGGGAGAGGCTTTAGTGAAATTCCGTTTTGTATAGCTTTAGATGAAACAAGGCATTACAAAGATTATTATAGAGAGGAAAAATAAACGTGGACGAAAAAAAGCCCGAGCTGCTGTCACTCATGCCACATGAGCTTGAACAGTTTATTATATCGATCGGCGAGCCCAAATACCGTGCGCGTCAGCTTTTTGAGCAGCTGCACCGCGGTCTGCTCCCCGAGCAAATGACAAATATCGGCAAGGCCACCCGCGCAAAGCTGTCTGAGGCATCCGAGCTTCATATGCCCACGGTGCGACGCAAGTTAGTGTCGAAAATTGACGGAACCGTCAAATATCTTTTCGAGCTTTACGACGGCAACTGCGTGGAAAGCGTCGTTATGAAATATAAGCACGGAAATACGGTCTGTGTGTCCTCCCAGGTGGGCTGCCGCATGGGCTGCGCCTTTTGCGCCTCCACCATCGGCGGACGTGTGCGTGACCTGGAGGCGGGAGAAATTCTCGGTCAGGTCATTATGGCACAAAAGGACACAGGCGAGCGCATATCCAATATCGTCATGATGGGTATAGGCGAGCCGCTGGACAATTACGATAACGTAATAAAATTTTTAAAGCTGGTCAATCATGAATACGGACTCAATATCGGCTACAGACACATTTCGCTGTCTACTTGCGGACTTGTTGAGGGAATCAAGCGCCTGAAGGCAGAGGGTATGCCCATAACGCTGTCCATTTCACTTCACGCGGCGGACGACGAGACTCGCTCACGCATTATGCCCGTCAATAAAAAATATAATATTGCGGCGCTGCTTGCCGCCTGCCGTGACTATTACGACGCTACAGAGCGCCGTATATCCTTTGAATATACACTTATTTCGGGCGAGAACGATACCGTTGAGCAAGCCGAAAAGCTGGCAAGACTGCTTAACGGCGCGCTGAGAACACGGGATGGCGGTATGCCCATACACGTAAATCTCATTCCCGTCAACGAGGTCAAGGAGCGTGATTTCGTTCGCTCGGATGATAAAGCCATAAAGGCATTTATAACTACACTTGAGCGTCGCGGTATACGGGCGACTCTGCGCCGCAAGCTGGGGCCCGACATCAACGCCTCCTGCGGACAGCTGCGGAGGGAATCGGAAACCGGGGAATAAAATAGCCTTCCCCTATGGGGAAGGTGGCTGTGAATTTGCATTAGCAAATTCACAGACGGAAGAGGCAAAAGGTAAACTGTTCAACAAGGATTTGTGTCTTTATTTTAACCTCTCCCGCCCACTTTGTGGGCACCCTCTCCAAAGGAGAGGGCTGAGCTTCGCTCTACATATAAACAAAAGCGAGGTTTCATATGATGCAGGGCAACGGACGGGGTCAAAAAAAGAACTATTCTGCCGCGATAAGCAAGCGGACACCCAAAAAAGAGTCAAAATTTACAGTCGCATTCAAAAAAGCGGCGTCGAGAACAGGCGACTTTTTGTGCCGCAACGTAAGTACATTTGTGAGCGTCGCCGTTGCAAGCGCACTTTTGACGGCTGTAGTGGGCGTTTTTGCGTTTTCTGCTGTGATTTTGCCGGATAAGCGCGGTGTGGTCAGGGTGACGGTGCCCGAATTTGTGGGCACGTACTATGAAAAAAGCGACGACGAGAGCATATATTCGGTGTCGGTGCGCTATGAGTACAATGAAGATGTGCCTGCGGGAGTTGTAATAAAGCAATATCCCACGGCGGGACTCGAACGCAAGGTGATACCGGGTCGGCGGACATACGAATTGACGCTTGTAGTCAGCCGCGGCAGGAATACCGTTATGTTACCCAACCTTATGGGTAAGACGGAACAGTATGCGGCGGACGAGCTGCGCCGTCTGGGACTTGAGTGCGTTGTGGAATATAACGGGGACTCCGAAATTCCCCACGGTTGCGTTTGCGCCACCGAACCGTCGGCATATAGTGACGTGCCAACGGGCGGCGCGGTGACACTCATAATAAGCGGTGTCGCGGCGAAAAGCTTTGTTATGCCCGCTCTGACGGGACTTAACGAGACCGAAGCGATAGCGCGGCTGACAAGCCTTGGCGTTGCAATGGGTAAAAGCGATTACGTAAGCTCGGACGAACCACTTGGCACGGTTATCGCTCAAAGCATACCCTTCGGTTCAAACGTAACCACCGACGCAACTGTTTACCTTACGGTAAGCAGAGGTAATAAGTAAGATGTAAGAGGTAATAAGTAAAGAAGCTTTTCGCCCAAAAGGGCGAAAAGCCTCATTAATGTTTGCGTAGCAAACATTTCACATTTGCGCAAGCAAATATTTCACGCGCCGAAGGCGTATTTCACATTTGCGTAAGCAAATATTTCACTGGATTATATGCTCTGCGAGCATATAATCCATGGCCGGTCGTATCCACTTATCCCAGAATGCCCAGTTGTGAACACCGGGGGCGGAGGTGAAGGAATACTCAAATTCGGGATGCTCTGCCATAAAGTCGCGGAAGGTTATGTTGTCGGCGTAAAGACCGTCCTCGGTGCCGCACGCCGAGTAAAGGCGCGGGCGGGGAGCGTCGGCGGGCCAATTCTTGATAAGATAGAACAGATCGGAGTCGGAATCGCGGAAATGCTCGCGGCAGTCGATGCCCCAGATAGACTGCGCAAGAGAAATGCGCTCGTCCCAGATGGTGTTCATGATGCGGGTCGCCATGTCAACACAGCCCGAAAGACTTGCCGCGGCAGCGTACTGATGAGGACGCATCAAGGCGATACGGAAAGCGCCGTAGCCGCCCATGGAAAGACCTGCTATAAATGTCTTTTCGCGCTTGTGGCTGAGACGGAATATTTTGCGTGTGTAGGCTACCAGCTCATCTGCGACGTAGGTAAAATAGTCCTCGCCGAACTTCATATCGTGATAAAAGCTGTTTTCACCGTCGGGCATAACGACAGCGATGTTGCGGTCCTGAGCGTAGCGCTCAATGCTGGTCTTGCGCTCCCAGTCGGTATGGTTGCCGTGCATACCGTGCAGCAGGTACAGCGTTGGGATGTCATCGGCAGGGGCGTTTTCGGGAATGACGACGGTAATGCCCGTGGTCTTGTTGAGGGCGGGGGAGCGGTATTGTATGTTGAACAGTGCCATGGGAGAGTTTCCTTTCTTTGGTTATTAACATTATTATATATCAAAAAATCGAGTTTGTAAATATTTTTTCGGAGGAATTATGACGGGAATCATTATTGCGTCAAGCGGAGGACTTTATACCGTTCGGACGGAGGAGGGGACTGTACAGTGCAGACCTCGCGGGGTGTTCAGACACAAGCACGAAAAGGTGCTGGTGGGCGACCGCGTTGAGTTGACACACGAGAGCGAGGGCACGGTCATCAGCGCTATTAAAGAACGCAAAAACGCGCTTATACGTCCGCCCATGGCAAATCTTGATTATATATTCGTAACAGCGGCGTCGGCGTCTCCCGCGCCCGATGCGTTTATGCTGGACAAGCTGACCACCATCGCCGAGTACAATAAAATAAAGCCCGTTATCGTTATCGGAAAGTGCGAGCTGGACCGCACACGCGCAGAGCAGCTTTGCGAGGTATACAGACTTGCAGGTTATGACACTTTTATGGTAAGCTGTCATACGGGCGAGGGTATTGAGGACGTAAAAAATTACATAAACAATCTGCCCGCGGGCAGTATTTCGGCGTTTGCGGGTGCGTCGGGCGTGGGCAAGTCCTCGCTGATGAATCTGCTGTTTCCCGACCTGGGACTTGAGACCTCGTCGGTCAGCGTTAAGACCGAGAGAGGGCGCCACACCACGCGGTCCGTCACGCTTTATCCGTCGGGAGAGGGTTATATTGCAGATACGCCCGGTTTTTCCATGTTGGACTTCGAGCATTTCGACTTTTTCACCAAGGACGATCTGCCCGACACGTTTCCCGAGTTTTCCGAGCTGTTCGGCGCGTGCAAATACACCAAGTGTACACACACCAAGGAGGACGGCTGCGCCATACTTGCCGCCGTCAGGGAGGGTAAGATCGCCAAGTCGCGGCATGACAGCTATCTTGCGCTTTATGAGGTGCTGAAGAACAAGCACTCTTGGGATAAGTAGAGTAAATTTGACATAATAAAAGGCTCTCCCTTTGGGAGAGCCCAGTCCGCTGACAAAGCCTATCTCAAGCAAGAGATAGGCTTTGTTTTTTATTAAGGTGGAGGAAAAACGCAAGAAAACTTGAGGAGGTATTCCCACAGCGCATCGCTATTTTCTTCATATTCTGCACGGCGGCAGTGAGGA
>JAZNBA010000049.1:0-6934 GCA_045586785.1 Eubacteriales bacterium
GACGAGCAGACGGGCAAGGCCGTGGTTCGTGTGCTTGCGGAGGATAAGCCTACCGAAGCCGCCACCCCTGTCGCGCCGACGCTGGAGGATTATTACTTGTATGTCTTTGGGGAAAGTCAGACGGAAGATGCAAGTGGCGCATAATGGTTTTTAAATCCAAAGCTTGTTAGTGACGATTCATCCAATAGCAACAGCGGTGCTAATTATGATGATTTACAAACGTTTTTTCAAAAATCTCTGATTTGATGTTTATCACTCTCCGGGAGGACTACATAATTGATGAGTTCGTCCCGCAAATGTGATCGGGTACGAATAATTAAATTGCGCACATTCTCATGTCACAAAAGTGCCGCTTGCGGCAAAAAAACAGATGGACTTATACGCAGTAGAGAAGGATGGTTCACGAGAACCATCCTTTATAACTTTTTTATGTATTATTCAGCCGCCTTAAAATTATAAATAGGCTTAATTCTGCAAATTATCTCTGCGGTAGGCTCGATATTCTCCACGATCTCGTCCATGCTCTTATAAGCCATAGGCGACTCGTCAAGGGTATCGGGAATGACGCAGGTAGAGTAGATACCCGCCATCTCCTGCTCGTACTCTGCCATGGTAAGTCTCTCAAAAGCGGCAGAACGTGACATAAGACGTCCTGCACCGTGAGGTGCGGAGCAGTTCCAATCCTCGTTGCCCTTGCCTATACAGATAAGCGAGCCGTCACGCATATTGATGGGAACGAGAAGCTTCTCGCCCGCCTTGGCGGAGACTGCGCCCTTACGGAGGATCATCTCGTTCACGTCTATGTAGTTGTGAATGGTCTGGAAGGTCTCGACGGCTGTCCAGCCGCAACGCTCGAGAATGATCTCCGCTTTTTCTTCTTGGCATATTAACCTCCAATAGATTATATCTTACCATATAGTATACAATGGCGAAACGGAAATTAGTATACACTATAAGATTTATAAAATCTATAAGATAGTTTGTGGATGCATTGATTTGTTTTGCTGTTGGAAATTTGAGAAATATTAATTGAAGTTTATTATAACAAATATATTTTTGTAATTAAAGGCTATTTCAAAATTTGATGTATAAAAAAGCTATATTTTTGCAAGAGGCTACATGAAATTGAAAAGGTATTTGATTAAATGCTTAGTTTGCATTTGCAAACTAAGCAGAAATTTTAAAAAATAAAAGATTTTGCAAAATCAACACATTTATATAGTGAAGGCGCCGGAAGAACGCCTTTGGAATAATTAATGAAAGAGGTGAATCCAATGGGCAACGAACAGGAAGTTGACCAACAGACAGTGATTTTATAGGGGGAGGTGATGCTTATGTTTTGTGCAAAGTGACAAAATTAACTGCTCGGTGGAAATTTATATATATGATATATTGACAAATTTCAATATTTGTTATATAATCAATTTGTAGGAAATAAAAATTTAATGTTTTTACCTTTTTTGACATTGATAAGTGAAGAAGTCAACAAGCTGTCTTCGCAATATTTATCATTTTTGTGTGATGTTGTAGAAAGGAGTGAGTCCAAAGAACAAGTTTATTACGTACTGATTATATGTAGGTATTTAATAAATCATTTTAATTTAAAAAAGGAGTGTAATTATTATGCGTAACATTAAGAAAAAAATCGTTGCCTTATCATTAGTTTTTATACTGATGTTTTCGTGGAGCTTGCAAGTGTTCGCAGCGTACCATTCAGATGAAGTTGATTTAGAAGAGTATGGTTGCGGAAAAACAGAGTTGAATCGTGTCGGAGCTAATTATGATTTCGTTGGATATACAGTTGTATATGGACCAGGTTATGATGATTATGACTATGTTGCTGTATTTGTTGATGTGTATGAATATTCCTATGGCTGTGTTTCGTATGATGATTATCTGCAAGGTGCCGAATACACATATGCCGAAGTAAGCGACATCTGCTACAATCCCGATTATATTGAAGGCTTTCATTATATATATAGAAATAATGAGCTATTTTACGGTACAACATTTGTAAGTGGTAATTTTGAGTCATCCAGCAATTGATTTGGTAAAGAACACTATGGTTAAATTGCTAAGCACTAGATAGTCTTAAGCAAATACAGTTTATTAATCAAGTTTTATTAAGTAATGTATTTCATATAAATATCACATAAGCGCTTAATATATGTGGGCAATAATGTGTGCAACAATATGAGATATACAAAGCACAGCTGAGACGAATCCGTTTCAGCTGTGCTGACTTACCTTATATATGAATGAAATTACATAAAGGAGTAAGTTATGAAACAAAACAAATATGTTGCTCTGTTGCTTGTATTCACTTTGCTTTTCTGTGCGTCCTGCACCAAGCCGCCTATGAATGAACAAACTGAAACCACAACAAGCGCACCACAAGAGGAGATCGCGCTGCTTGTTTCGGCAGAAAATGACCGCCCATATCCTTACAACACACAGAATGGCATGGCATCGATCAAGTACAGCGACGATCTATTTTACTTCTACAGCTTACGGCAATCCTTGCTTAAATATAATCCCAAAACCGGGTACGTTACAACAGTCTGTACCGACCCTATCTGTGATCACCGGACAGAAAATTGTCTGCTTTACGGCCTGAACACAGTTTTTTATATTCACAATAATAACGTTCTTTTTCAGAGAGATTATACTAAAAAAATTTATAAAAACGAGGGCGACAGATACCCTGCATACACAGAACGGTATAGCGGATTTTGTGCATACGATACGGTTAAAGCGGATCTTGAGGTATATGAGAACAACAAGACAACTTCAAACGGTGGGGCAAGCTCCGGTAGAATGTATGTTCAAGAACTGTATGTAGGCAACTCGCGCTATTATTACGAATATCAATTCAATGAGAAATTAAACAAATACGTTTATGCCATTTGTCGGCTGAACCTTGATACAAAAGAAAAGACGGTGTTTGACAGCGAGGCAAACGGCGTTGACAATATGAGCGTGTTCTTGCTGTGTTGCATCAATGACCGCATATACTTCAGCGATCTTAAATCCATATATTCCACAAATCTTGACCTGGCGGACAAAAAAACAGTTGCCGAGGGCACCTTCCCCAAGGATATGACAACCGATGGCAAGCGGCTGTTCTGGGAAGTTGAAAATCAAGATAAAAGCAATACAATTTACAGCATGAGCATTGACGGCGGCGAGATCAGCGAGGTCAAGTCGGGCGTTAACAGCTGGTTTGTAACTCAGGAATACCTCTATTACACCATATATGACGAGAAATATATAGGTCAAATGAAAAATAGTGACGGCACCTTCGTGGATCAGATCGCAATCGGTAGCGAGATGTACCGCTGTGGGCACGACGGAACGGGTGACGAGTTGGTTTGGACTGATACGGGCAAAAAGTACGAATGTATGCGTCTGAATTACTGGTTAGTGATCGGAAACTACTTATATGCTACTTATACTCAATGGACCGACGTAGACAACGATGGCATCTATCTGCGCTCTAACGTCTATATCAGCTCGGGCGGTAATTTCAAGGTAATGAAAATGAATATTATGACGGGAGAGGTCGAATATCTGAGCGCGCCGTAGTGATGGGTCAGTACACATTTTGATTATTTGGGAGCAGAAAAATGAAATACATACGTTATGAAATAAAAAAGCTGCTCGGAGCAAAATATCTTTTAGTATTTTTGGTACTGCTTTTGTGCGCAAACGGAGTCGTTGCATACGTTGAAGCCCGACGGGCGGTGCCCGAAGATATATCCGTCAAGGTGATCGAGAGCTTTTATCGTGATTATTTTGATGATCCCGAGCAGATGCAGGACTACTATCGGGAAATGGAAGCCTTTAATCGCACACAAATCGAGCTTTCAAAGCAAGCCGCCGCCAACGGCGACACAAGCTTTGAAGTGCAGATGTGGGAAAATCGATATGCTCCCGAGGGTATGTCTGATATGTTGCTGTTTAAAATGGTGGAGGGGTCTGTTAAACAAGCGGACAGCTACAGCGCTGAGATGGATAAAATAATATACCGAGCCAAGATCAATCTGATCGAGCTTGAGTCTGTGGGCGAGAGCTCTGACGGTTATCCGTATAAATATCAGCAAAGAATAATCGAGATATACGAAGCCCTGCGCGATAACGTTGTAATAAAAGCCGAATACAGCCACGGTTGGAATGAATATTTCGCCTATGACACAGTAAATATTTTTATTTTCGCCGTTTTAATTATGATCGGCTCGGTAGTGTTTGCCCAAGAAAAGAGTAGTGGAGTTTTGCCCATAATCAGAACTTGTCGGGGCGGTAGGGCAAGCGTTGCCGTCTCAAAGCTTGTAACCATGTGGATTATAACCGTACTTGTGGTTTTGCTGTTTACGCTGACTTCATTTTTTGTGTTTGGAGCAGTGCTTGGGTACTCGTCACACGAAAACGCTTTGCAGTCGCTGACAGAATTCAAATTCTCTCAATATATTGTCAGTATCGGTGAATATTTTGCCATTACGATCGGCGTTCGACTGCTTACGTTTCTCACTTTTTCCGCTCTTTTGCTGCTGTTATCGGTGTTTGTTTATAACTACACCATAATATATGCCGGCGGGCTCGGCTTTTTCGGACTGAATTTTTTGTTCTACACTCTGCAATATGCCAACCCCAATAATCCCTTAAAAAGCCTTAATTTTGTGGCTACTGCCGCAGTAGATCCCTTGTTTGGACGCTTCCGCTCGGTGAATTGGTTTGGCGAGGTGTGGGGATACGTTGGTTTTATGCTGACGGTGTTCGGCGTGATAATCGCCGTGTGCTGTGCTTTGATTGTTCTGGTGTTTGAAAAACGTCGCTCAAACGGCGTTGATCTTGTCGTGATCGGTCGTCTTGTGCGACGCTTGCGCACGTTTTTCTCGAATATCAAGCTGACTTTGCCCGGCCGTAAAAGAGCGCAAGGTCGTTCGCGCAGTCTTTATGGATATGAACTGCACAAAACTCTTATTGCGTCAAAAATGATACTGCTGGTGTTTGCGTTGCTGCTTGTAAAAACCTACTTTTTCTCGGCACAAAACATTTCTGACAATAATTATTTCGATGAGGTTTATAAAGGTTACGCAACACAGCTTGAAGGTGAGCTGGATGATCAAAAGCTGCAATATATTGCTGAGGAGAGAGCCAATATTAACGAGGCTAAAAACAAGTATGAGCAGATGAGCGTGCTGTTTGCCAAGAAAGAAATTGACTATGAGACTTACCGCGACTACCTGAAAAGCTACAATTACGCCACGTCGCACGACGAACCGCTGGCGGCAATAGAGCAGCATTGCGAATACATACAAAAGCTTGAAGCGGAAAGCGGCATCAAAGCATGGTTCGTTTACGATACGGGCTGGAATAAGATCGTGGGTGCTCGCGCGGACTTTTATTTGTTAGCCGCTCTTATGATAGTTTTCTCGGGCTGTTTCGCCAGGGAATACTCTGCCAAATCATCGTCGGGCGGCTTTGCGCAGATACTGCGCGCCACAAAACGGGGCAGACGGCGCACGTTTGTCTCTAAAATGCTGTCATCGGCGACCGTAGCGGCGCTTTTGTCTGTGCTTTTCAGCGCCCTTGAGGCAGGCATTATTTTGGGTAATTACGACACCCCCGCAGGCAATGCGCCACTGTTGTCAATAGAGCGCTTCGGCGCAACCGCAAGTGGGCTGACAATAGTTGAATACGTTATAATTATGTATATTTTGCGCATGATCGCCGCGGTTTTGCTTGTGCTGTTTATATGCGCATTGTCGCAGATAACCAAACGGGAGCTTAACACTATGAGTATTACCGCCGCAGCCGCGTTGTTGCCGGCGCTTGTGGCGTATTTCGGTCTGCCTGTGGCGGGCAAGATCAATTTCCTTGACTTGTTCTCGGCAACGCCGCTGTTTGTTGCGGGACAAGTATTGCCCTTTGTTTTGGTCACCGTACTGATCGTAACGCTGTGTATATATTTTGCCGGAAAAAGCTTTGTTAAAGGAGGATCAAGATGAAACTTTCAATTAACAACATTTCTAAATCCTACGGTACAAACCGAGCGCTGATAGATTTTTGCGCCGATTTTGAGCCGGGTATATATGCACTTCTCGGTCCCAATGGCTCGCGAAAGTCCACGTTGATGAACATAATCACCGATAATCTCAAGGCAGATTCGGGCGAGATCTTGTTCTCCGATGGCGAGGGCGCGCCCGAAAACACGCTGAAAATGGGTGTTCGATTCCGTGAAAAGTTAGGTTTTATGCCGCAGTACCCCGGAATGTACCCCAATTTCACGGTTGAGCGCTTTATGTGGTACATGGCGGCGCTCAAAGACGTGGGAGCGCACTTGAAAGGTCGGGCAAAAAAGCAGTACATAGCGGCGCAGATAGGCGAGATTCTCGCCGCCGTTGAGCTTGACGACGTGCCTCGACGCCGCATCGGCGCGCTGTCGGGAGGTATGAAGCAACGCTTGGCGCTCGCGCAAGCCGTCCTCGGAGATCCATCCGTGCTCATTCTCGACGAGCCCACCGCAGGTCTTGACCCCAAGCAGAGAATAGCGATACGCAATTATATATCACGCATAGCTTTCAACAAGATCGTCATAATCGCAACCCACGTTGTGCCCGACATTGAGTTTATCGCACGTGAGGCGATACTGCTGAAAAAGGGCGTTATAGTTGACCACGCCACCCCTGCCGAGCTGTTGCATAAGATCGAGGGCAAGGTCTGGAACGTGATGGCAGAGGAAAATGAGGTCATGGGGCTACAACAAAAGTTCCGTGTCACAAACATTGCTCGCGACGAGCAGACGGGCAAGGCCGTGGTTCGTGTGCTTGCGGAGGATAAGCCTACCGAAGCCGCCACCCCTGTCGCGCCGACGCTGGAGGATTATTACTTGTATGTCTTTGGGGAAAGTCAGACGGAAGATGCAAGTGGCGCA
>JAZNBA010000050.1:0-29089 GCA_045586785.1 Eubacteriales bacterium
GGAATACAGAGAAAAATTGGCCGAAGAGTACGAGGCATGGTACGCCGTTTACGGTGCGATCTATGCACAGCTTAACTACAACGTTTCCAAAGACGCCTTTGTAGAAATGAACGGTGGCAAGGACAACCTGAAGGGCGCGTATCTGCTCGAAAAGGTGTGCGAGGCACTGCTTGAAGCCAACAAGGACACCGCCGGTTATAAGGACGTTTACACCGACGGCACCGCGGTAAACGAGGATGAAAAGGACGAGGAGAGCAAGGATGATTCGGATGCGTCCGAAGATAAATCCGACAAGGAAGCCTAATCTCCCTATCACCAACTGTTTGCAAGGGGGTGCCCCATTCTCGGGCACCCTCTTCTTTTCCCATAAAGAAAGGATACGCACTTGAAAAAGGTTGCACTTTATACCGACGGCGCCTGCCGCGGCAATCCGGGCAAGGGAGGCTGGGGCGCGGTGCTGGTTTTCGACGGACATGAGAAAGAATTGTCGGGCGGCGAGCCGCTGACCACCAACAACCGTATGGAGCTGACAAGCGCTATTGTGGCGCTGTCGGCGCTTAAATATCCCTGCGAGGTCACACTGACCTCCGACTCAAAATACCTGACCGACGCGATAAACAAGGGCTGGCTTGACTCCTGGCAAGCGCGCGGCTGGCGCAAGGCGGACAAGTCCGAGGTGCTAAACGTAGATCTGTGGCAACAGCTTATCCCCTTGCTGAAAACCCACAAGGTCACATTTGTATGGGTTCGCGGTCACGCAGGACACCCCTATAACGAGCGCTGTGACGCGCTGGCAACCGCATTTGCGGACAGCTTTAAGGACTGATTGAAAGAGGTAACAAATGAAGCATAACGTAATACTTTTCGACCTTGACGGAACGCTGACCGATCCCGGCGAGGGCATAACAAATTCCGTCGCATACGCCCTGCGCAAGCTGGGACAAACTCCCCCGCCCCGCGCGGAGCTGGAGGCGTATATAGGTCCTCCGCTGGCAGGTTCATTTGAGCAGCGCGCGGGACTCGACCGCAACACCGCCCAGCTGGCAGTGGAATATTACCGCGAGTATTTCGGCATCAAGGGTATTTTTGAAAACGAGCTGTACGGCGGTATTGATGGTATGCTTGCCGCTCTCAAAGCCGCAGGCGCTACCATTTCGCTTGCCACCTCCAAGCCAACTGTCTACGCCAAGCAGATAATCGAGCATTTCGGCATTGCCAAATATTTTGATGCTATAGCGGGCAGCGAGCTTGACGGCAGACGCGTCAAAAAAGCGGAAGTCATAGACTATGCGCTGGAACTACTGGGCGTAAGTGACCGCGACAGCGTCATAATGGTAGGCGACCGCGAGCACGATATAATAGGCGCGAATAAATGCGGCGTGGCATCCGTCGGCGTCACTTACGGCTACGGCTCACATGAAGAGCTTGCAAACTCGGACGCAGGTCATATAATCGATAGCGTGGATGAGCTGGCAAAATACCTGATAAACTGACACCGCAAGCAAGCGGATATTATATCCGCTTGCTTAAAACAATAAAAAAAGAAAAAAATCTCAAAAAAATAAAAATTTTTATTGACAAATCCAAAACTTTATGATATTATATATGGGTACGCGATATGCCCCACTAGCTCAGGCGGTAGAGCACTTGACTTTTAATCAAGGTGTCCGGGGTTCGATTCCCCGGTGGAGCACCAGAAAAGGGTAAGAAGCATTCATGCTTCTTACCCTTTTCTCGTCTTCATCACAGAGAGGAGCCTAAGCCGCAAGCTAAACTTAAAATTTTAAAAAACATCATGCGGCTTGAATTTGGACTGCAAAGCAGTCCAAATTTTTCGATCTCCCCGGTGGAGCACCCCTCACCTCGCGCTACGCGCGAGTGTGTTCTTTTGCGCGATCGTGAGTTACAAAAACACATTCAACCAGCACAAGCGCAAAAGTGGGTTCAGATTCCCCATAAAGATGAGCCTAAGCCGCATTTAGCGGCTTGAATTTGGACTGCAAAGCAGTCCAAATTTATCGATCTCCCCGGTGGAGCACATATAAACGATGTTTTCCCTACGGGCAAGTGATGTAGCCTGCGGCAGTGATATTTACTGTGTAAGTGATGTTTCGCCTCGCGGCGAAGTGATCACATAAACCTCTTCCTATAATCCGCCGCCAGATCCATGCGGTTGGTAAGCAGCGTGTCGATACCCATACCGAAATACTTTTCGTAATCCTCGTGCGTATCGGCATAATAAAGATTGCAGGATATGCCCTCGGCGTGCAGTTTGTCTATAAGTTCTTTATCAAACATACCCAGCCAGAACTGAACACGGGTGCAGTCATACGTCTTTGCCATCTCATAAATACCGATGGTGTCCTTGCGAAGCTGAATAGCGGTTCGTTCTATCTGCGGCGCAACTCTCTGCATCCATTCAAGCTCACCGGGCGAGCCCGCAAAATAAACGCTCTCGGTGGCATTGTACTTGTCCGCCAGCTTGACCAGCTCGCGGATCAGATAGCCCTCCTCGCCGTGCTCTTTCAGGTGCATATTGAAAACTATCTTGCCGCCAAGCAGTCTGAAAACGTCCTCTGCCGTGCAAAACGGAACAACCCAGTCGTGTTTGACACCAATATTCAGTTGCAACAGTTCGTCAAGCGTGTGATCGCACAGCTTGCCCGTTCCGTTCGAAATACGCTCCAGCGTATTGTCGTGGGAAACTATCAGCTTTTCATCCCGTGTCAAACGAATATCCAGCTCGATCTCGTCCGCGCCCATTGCATACGCCGCCGCGAACGCGGGCAACGTATTCTCGGGCATACGCCCCGACTGACCTCTGTGTGCGCAAAATTTCTTGTTGTTCATAGCCTATCTCCTATGTGATAATTCAATTTAATTGCGGATCGGGTATAAAAAATGCCTTGCCGAACGCGCCGTTATATCTTAAAATGCGATACCCGTCGCCTACGTCGTATCTGCCGTATTCTGTAGAATTCACATCCAACCAAAATCTCTCGCCGTCCGCCTCGATCAAAAATTCATAATCCGTACTCTTTCCGCTTGTGTCCTTGTCCTTATCAAGTATGACTACCGTGTATTGCTGCGGCTCATCGGTTGACAGCGCGTAATTCAAATGTCTGGCAAATACGTGTACCATGGCAAAGCTAATAACACAGCTCAAAACAATGCCCAAGATACGCCAATGCAGCTTACTGTCTTTGTCGATATATTTGAAGCCCACAAATATTCCGATGGGTACTCCAAGCAAAACCGATACCAACCAGAACGTCATACCATTGCCGCCAACAAAATAGTAATCGCTGTACATTGATAGCGCAAAAAGCGCAATAAAAAATATCATTTCAGGCAAGCGCTTAAAGCTGAATTTACCCTCTCGCTCGTGAATTGGTATGACATTTGATAAAAACAATTTATACACCAATGCCACAACGGTGATCACCATACCTACCCATACCATAACCGCGCGGGGAATAAAATAATAAAATGACCTCAACAGCACCATAACCGCCAGTGCCACTACAATGTTAATAATGCTGTTCTTGTCCGTTTTTCTCTTGCTCACAGCTATCACCCCTGCGGATGCGCGTCAAGATACTTTTCGAGAATATCCGCCGCGATATAAACTATCTCGTCACAGGGGCGCTTTTTGTAATACTGCTCCGTCCGTGCCTCCGGCGCGCCGCCCGCGGACGAATCCACACCCGCGCCGCTGAGCAACTCTGCACAGATAAGGCTTCCGCACCGTGCGCGAAATTCGTCGCAAAGCTCTCGGACTATTTCATATACCCGCTTTTTGTTTTCGGGAACTATTCCCCCCTGGGCATATATACCGCCCACAGCCGCCGCCATACCGCTGACCGCTCCGCAGGTCATACGCATGCGGGCAAGTCCGCCGCCAAAGGGCAGCATAAGGCAGGCAAGCTGTTGCTCGTCAAAGCCCGCAACGTCCGAGAACGCCATGGCGACCGCCTGTGAGCAGGCATATCCCTGCTTAAAATATTCTCTCGCTTTATCCGCTCTTGACATGATCCATTGTCCTCCGAAAAGCTTTTTTATATTGTACCACATCCGCACCGCCGCTTCAAGTGCTTTTGCGAAATAACGTTATTGACATTAGCATATTTTTGATATATAATAAGATTAATATGAATTTCAAGGAGGCATTTTCCATGTCAAACAACAGACTTCACGGCAAAACCATCGTAGCACTCGGCGACTCGCTTTTCCATGGCAGTAAAGACTGCAAGGGTAACACCTGGCTTGAAATGATGGCACGCAGAAACGAAATGACACTTTATAATTACGGTCACAACGGCAACACCGTTGCTGTCCAGCACACCGAGGCTCAGACTCTGCCTCCTATGTGCGTCCGCTATGCCGACATGGCTGACGGCGCAGACTACGTCGTTATACTCGGCGGTGCTAACGACAAACGTCTTAACGTTCCCCTCGGCGGCGACAACTCAACCGATCCCGAATCCTTCTGCGGCGCGCTTAACATACTCATCGCAGGCGTTACCGCAAAATACCCCAAAGCTCGCGTGCTGCTTATGACCAACTACAACCGCTGGCCCTCCAAGAATAAGCTCGGTCTTTCCGACGTTGACTACGTTGAGGCTATGAAGCGCGTCTGCGCTATCTGGTCACTTCCCTGCGTTGACAATTACCATTGCTGCGGCATTTCCTTCCAGAATCCCGCTCACTCCGCCTGGATGGACGAGGGCATCGTCCGCGGCGACGAAAAGCCCAACCGCCACTTCTCTGCCGAGGCTTACGAATGGCTGTCCTATAAGTACGAATCCATACTCGCCTCCATCTGACGAAAGGAGCTTTTACATATGACTCTTCTTCAAGCGCACCGCGGCGTCAGCTCGGAATACCCCGAAAACACAATGGCGGCGTTCCGCGCATCGGTCGAGCAAGGCTATGACCTTATAGAGCTGGACCCCAAGCACACCGCCGACGGCAAATTCGTCATTCTTCACGATAAAACCCTCGCCCGCACCGCACGCGATGCAGACGGCAACGCCCCCGACTACGCCATCAAGGACATAACTCTCCAAAAGGCGCAAGAGTACGAATACGGATCCTGGTTCGCGCCCGAATTCAAGGGTGAACCCATTCCCCTGCTTTCCGACGTACTGGACTTTGCCGAACAGCACCCCGACATTCCCATCAAGATCGACAACTGCTGGGAAAAGTTCGAATCGCCTCACCGCAACACCTTTCTCAAAGAGATCGAGTCACGCGGCGACAGGGTGGGCAACGTAGGATTTACTTGCCGCACGCTTGAATGTCTTGAAATAGTTGCAAAGCGCTTCCCCCACGCAACTCTGCATTACGACGGCACAGACCTTACAAAAGAAGCTCTTGACAAGGTGGCGGAGATCGCCAAAGGACACCGACTTGTCATTTGGGTGTGCTACGACGGCAACACTTCAAAGTGGTTCAAGGGTCCCCGCGCGTCGCGCGAGCTGTGCGAGTTTGTCCGCGAATACGGCGAGCTGGGCATCTGGATACTTTCCGAGAAAAAGCAGCTTGAGCGCACATTGCGCAAATATAACCCCGATATAATCGAGACTACAGGACATATCAAACCAGAGTGGATCAAATCATAGCAGGTGCTTTCGCATCAACAGAACATCACACGGCTACAACCAAAAAATCCTATTAATCCGTAGGGGCCGGCGCCCCGACGGCCCGAAAACGTAAAGTTTAATTAAGCTCTATGTTCTCGGGTCGTCGAGGCGACGACCCCTACTTCTTTGTATCATCTAAAAGTTTACATATTGTAGCCCTCCCCTTTGGGAAGGCTATGATGCCATCAAGTTTTTGTTGTAACAAAGTACTACAGCTATAATTTTTTGTTATAATCACACGCCGTACAATTTACTCTTAATGAGACAATCCATTGACTATTGAAAAATTTACCTGTTAATATGTAAATGGTTCTCGTATGCAACTTCCTGCAACCATTTATAAATGCCTTGAATTTGATATTTTTTAGGAAATTCAAACTTTTTGGACGTAACGGAAACGCCGCTGTTAGAGCGGAAATAAGGCGAAGAAATATATTCAATGTTAAGCTCGCTGTCATCGATGCCAAATCCCGCCGTTTCGGCAGAAACATAAATAATGGAGTCAAGATATATTGAATGCACTCTTACCTTTTGACCCGTCATTCCCTGTTTATCCAGATCAATAATTCTTCTGTCCGTAAAAATGACCACGTCTCTTATGAGAACAAATCCCGTATGAATAGTTTCGCCCTCCATAAGGTACTTTCCGTAATCAGCCGTCAGCTTTTCGGGCGTAAGCTCCGAAAGGTTTCCCATCATACCTTGAATAAAATTTCCAAATCCCATTTTCAAACTCCTTTCAGCTTTGCTCATTACATACTGTATTTCTGCTTTTTATCCACTACCTGCGCGATAATATTATAATCATTCGTCAGTATGACATCCACTCCCATATCCAGATATTCCTGCGTTTCGGCGGGGTCGTCCGACCAGAACACATTGCAGACGATACCGTGCTCGTGGGCCTTGTCCACCATTTCCTTGTTGAAATAACCCTTGACAAACTGCAGCTTTTTGCAGTCATACTTGATAGCGCGGTCAACGATCTCCCATTTGCCGTCACCGCCGCCGCAGCAACGGGTAATTTCGGGATACTCGGTGCGCAGACGCTCAAGAAACGCGTCCTTGCCTGTCATGAAATACACGTAGTCCTCGCAGTTGTATTTTTTGATCAGGTCTACCACCTTGCCCAGATATTCGGGCTGCTCGCCCTGCGTTTTGAGATGTATGTTCATTATGCAACGGCACGCGAATTTCTCAAGTATCTCCTCAAAAGTAGGTATCTTCATACCCTTGAACCGCTCGCCGCACTTGACACCGAAATCGTATGTTCTCAGCTCCTCCAGAGTATGCTCGCAAATCTTGCCCGTGCCGTCGGACACTCTGTCAAGCTTGGAATCGTGTATGGAAACGATCTCGCCGTCTTTAGTGAACCACAAATCAAACTCGATCTCCTCAGCCCCCATTGCAACCGCCGCGCCGTATGCGGGCAGACTGTTCTCGGGCGCTATGGTATTAAAGCCGCGATGCGCGCAAACTCTGGGGTACGCAACGGCAGCGTCACACTTGCACATAGTATTGTTTTCCATGAAAAAGCTCCTTTTTGAGTGTTTTGTTTATTATAACACAATTGCGAAATTTCCGCAATATAAAAAGTCCGCCGTCAGCGGACTTTTTTGATCGTTTTTTATTTATCCTCAGCCGGCGTTACAACAGGCTTGCCGTCCATATCAAGCAGAACAGTCAAACCTCCTCCATAGCCGCTTGAACGGTACAAATAATTAATGCCCGTTTGCTTGTCTACCAATATTTCGATACATCCCATGTCCTGACTGTAAACCTTTTCAAATCTTTTGTCCTTTGCCATTTTGATCACCTCATATTTGATTAATCTATGAAAACATATGTATTGTCTATCAAAATCCTATTGTTATACTTCAACGCGCACTCGATATATTTTTCGATCTCGTGCGCCACGTCGCGGTTTTGAACAAATATCACCTTAAGGGAATAACGCGTCTTTTTATCAAGCGCGACGTCCACCATAAGATAACACGGATCCTGATCCATATCCCCGCCTCTGTTCTTTATTTCCTTGCTTCTGACCGTTATCTTGGTTATATACTTCCACGGCGCAAAGCCCGTATCGGTCACTATACCGTATTCGGTTATCGCGCCGAACTCCACCGATTCCTTTTCGTACGCCTTCTCAAATGACGTCTGAAGCTGTCTGCCAATGCCATCCTGCTCCACGGCACGCATCGAGCATTTATAAATACGATAACTGCCGTTCCAAGCGCCTACCAGCAGGATCGCCGCAAATGCTAAAGCAACCACCCACAACCACGGCAAAAAAATACACGGAAAAAGCATGATCAAAAGCCAGCCACCAACGTACAAGCCAACGGTCAGCATACTGACATTGGCATGCCGGCGCCACTGCTCGACTATAGGCTTATCTGTATTCATAATGTATCTCCCTGATGTTTTATTTTACAAAGGTATAAGTATTGTCTATCTCGATTCTGCCGTTGTAGGATAGAGCGCGTTCAATATATTTATCGATGATTTGGGAAACGTTGCGTTTCTGAACGAAAAAAACTTTCATGCTGTAGCGCTTTTTATCCTCAAGCTCCACGTCTATTTTAAGATAAGCGGGGTTGCGGTAAAGAAGTATTTCGCCCGTCAGCAACAAAGACCAGAAATACAACCCTATCGCCTTACCCCTTGCAGTAATCTTGGTAATACGTTCCCACGGCGCAAAGCCGTGGTCTGTAATTATTCCGTACTCGGTAATAGCGCCCAGCTCCACCGACTCCTTTTCGTATTCCTTATTAAACGCCAGCTGTAGCTTATGACCAAGATCGGGCTGTGCCTCAACAACACGAAGCATACGCTTATATGAAACGTATTTTCTCACAGCAATCGTTCCGAAGGTCGACCAGAACATAATCCAAGCAAAAACAACATAATCCGGTATAATGAACAAGAACAGACCGAAAAAGAAGGTACATGCCGCGGCGACCGCCACGTTAACCAGAATTTCTTTCTTGGTGTTGTCCCACCATTGTTTAGCTATAGGTTTATTTCCTACCATAATGTCACCTCTCTACTTTTTCTTTCTGCCAGCGCCACAGCACAAACAGACGCGTAGCGAACAAAAGTGCAGTCATTAGTATAATATTGAGCAAAAGCCCCAACAGGGCGTTGTTTGTCAAAAGATAAAATCCCGCGTCGGCTACATGGAAGCGTTCCAGCACCGTGCCGCCCGTGGACGCCACGTAACGAAAGCCGAATGCGGCGAAAAAGCCGCAGAAAATAAGCTGTGTCAAAACGTAAAGTCCCATATGTACGATATTCACGGGTATGAATTTTTTGAAATATTGCATCATTGAAAAACCGTCCTCGCGGCTGGCCTCAACCAGCGCGCGACGCTCGTCGCCGTTATTTCGCGCGAACATTACCGCGTTTGCAACAGCCAAAATTATCATTGATACAAATGATGTAAATATCGTCACCGTCGCCGATGCTTTGGTGCCAACGCCATAATCAGCCTCGTCTTGCACGGTACTGCCGAAAAACAGCGACCATATAAACATAGTAACAAGCCGCCATACTATCAGCAGAACAAACCACGTAGCGCCCGAGCGTATCAGCGCCTTTATCTGGTCACGGGTAAGCTTTGTTTTCATAATAATGTCCTTTCTTAAAGTATTTACACCTCTTCTTTTTTGAGTTGTCTGCGTGCAATAACACAGCACACGAAAACCGTAACAGACAGCGCCGCCGACAGTATGTAAGCAATATCGTACAGACCGACGCCCCCAATCATTTTTTTCGGAATGTATATAAGTGTCACACACGTTACCGACGCTATCGCCTGAACCAAGGAAAGCTTAATAAACCACTTTGCCTTTGCCAGCTTTTCGCCCAGCTTCAAAGCAATAATGCCCACCGTCAGCATTAACAGATCGTTATAGAAAATAAAATGATCTCTTGCAGGCATCTCAAAAATATCAAAGCGCCATATAAGTATCGGAATGACGGCACTGTACGCCGCGATTACTATCATAGCAATGCAACAGACCTTTGTGATTCGTCTTAATGTGTTGACCATGGTTGAACTCCTTAATTATCAAATATTCTTTAGTGTTAAGCATTATTTATCACACAGTTAAAGCTACCGTTTTGTCAGCCTTCTCCAGCGGAGAAGGGGGACCACCGAAGGTGGTGGATGAGGAGAGCATTATTCTACAGATTATCCGTAGAAAAATTACATTATATGTTCATAATTATTATATAGAAATCATATCTCCCAAAAGGTGATCTCCTCATCCGTCGGCTGCGCCGCCACCTTCTCCGCTGGAGAAGGCGCACAAAAATGTTCACCTAACCGATATAATTATTTTCTTAGAAATCTATTTTATTTTTTCTTATTTTTACGTCTGCGCGATATCCGCACGCCCAAGATCGTCGCCGTCATATAAACGGCACAGCACACCGCCAAGCCACCAAGCATCCCAAGAAACGTGGGGCGAAGCTTCTCATTAGCGTCAATGAGTCGGCTGAGATGATATCCGCTAGCAGAAACAAGATAGTTATTACCGCCGAAAAACCATGCTATTATCCATGCTATAGAATAAACACCAGCCGCACCGCCTATCTCTATGAACATCTGCTTATCGTCAATTTTTTCGTAACGGTCAGTACGCGCGGTCAAAACCATAAGTATGAGCGCCCCTGCAATTATGCCTACAGCCGACATCAGCACGTCCTCCCACAGTGCGGCATCAGCATTGTGATATGTGCCACGAAAAATATACAGCGGAAGAAATGCCACAAGAAAACCCAACCAAGCCGAAGCCAATATACGTAAGGTACCAATCAGAATATCACCGATCTTGGTCTTCATATCAAGCACCTCTTTCAAGCGTACCTATAAATCCGCTACCCGAATATGCAATATATCCGTAAAATTCCGTTCCCGAGCCTCCCTGCACCGTCTTGCCATCCTTTTTATCGAAGTAATAAAGCTCATACGGCACGGGGTTCAGCAACACCACCTTAACTATCTTTTTGGTGGTGCTCTTGGTCTTTGCCTCAAAGCCGAAAGGCTTTACGCGCACCCGCGGATCGTTCATGCCCAGCGCCTCCTTGAAGCGGTTGCGCACGATGCCCGTCACTATCTTGACCTCACCCGGCGCATCAAAGCGCAAAACGCTGAGTCTGCGCGGCGCGGGGTAAAACATACATTCATATACCGTGTCCCGCGTTTCCACCGCGAAATCCGACTCGCCGTCGGGGCGATAAAGCGACGCCAGCGCATTGCGATAGCGGTAAAGCCTGTATCCGTTTTTGTCGCAAGCCCGATTCAGCTTTTTGATAAAACGGCGGCGCTTCAGCAAACGGCGCAGATGCGGTGTCATCAGTGCCGCAAAAAGCCCACCGAACATGAGCACACTCATCAAGTTGCTCATCAGAGCCATTCCCAAAAAGCCCGTCACAAACGCTATTATAAATAAGGAATAAAACGCGATAGCAAACAGCGACACCAAGGTCTCGGTAAATAACACCGAGAAATACGTGACTCTGCCATCGTTATAATTACGCCAGCTCTGCCGCGCCATATGCTTTTTCATACGGCGTTCGCGCTTCTCGGCACGGGTCAGCTTTTCGTCGCCGCGACCTGCGTCCTCCGTGACGTTGCCGCCGCGCTTGAGCTCACCCATGTTGGCATGGAATCTGTCCCAGTTGTTAATAGCCATAGTGTTCTCCTTATGGATTGTTGTGGTCACTATTATTATACCATGCGGTCACATGATTGTCAAGATATTTTCACAAAAAATTTACACAACTGCCCTTAACCGTACATTTTTATTAATAATCATATTATTTTACTAAAATATTTGAAATTTTTCAGTTCACCGCTTGCAAAAACGCTTATGATATGTTATAATATGTGCTATAAATTTCCCCAGAGAGGTCGTTACTATGCAATTTAACAACCCGAATATTTCAGACAACACCACTCCCGAGGTGGTTCGCGAACTGCTTGACGAATTTGTGTCCGAAGCACGCACATCATACACTATTCCCGAAAAGGCTTTTTCAAGCTACCGAGTAAAGCGCGGTCTGCGTGAGCCTGACGGCACGGGTGTCACAGCCGGTGTTACAAAAATAGGTAACGCCCACGGTTACGTCATCGACGAGGGCGAAAAAGTACCCGATAAGGGCGTGCTCGAATATCGCGGATACGACATAACAAAGCTCATCGAAAGCTATGCTGCCGACGGCAGGTATGGCTTTGAGGAGTGCGCGTATCTGCTGTTTTTCGGACATCTTCCCACCGAAGCTCAGCTTGCCAGATTCAACACATTGCTGGACGCGTACCGTCGCCTGCCCCCTCGCTATACCGAGGACATTCTGATGAAAGCGCCCTGCCGCTCCATTATGAATAAAATATCCACAGGTGTGCTGTCACTCTACGCATACGACGAAGACCCCGACAACACCTCTCTTGACAATATGCTGCGTCAGAGCATTGAGATAACCGCCCGTCTGCCCGTTATCGCGGGACACGCATACGCGGTATATAAAAACTATTTTCACGACCGCAGTCTGCATCTGCACTTCCCTCGTCCCGAGCTTTCCACCGCGCAGAATTTTTTACGCGTACTACGCTCTAATAAGGCGTTCACCGAAGAAGAGGCGCATCTGCTTGACCTGTGCTTGGTGCTTCAGGCCGAGCACGGCGGCGGTAACAACTCCACCTTTGCCTGCCGCGTTCTCTCCTCCTCGGGTACAGATACATACTCCGCTATCAGCGCCGCTATCGGCTCGCTGAAGGGACCCCGTCACGGCGGAGCCAACATAAAGGTTCAGGAAATGTTTGACGATATCAAGGCTCACGTTGCAGACACCAAAGACGACGGTCAGGTCGCCGACTATCTGTGGAAAATACTCAAGGGCGAGGCTTACGACGGAAGCGGACTTATTTACGGTATGGGCCACGCGGTCTACACTGTTTCCGATCCCCGTGCGGTTATGCTCAAGCGTTACGCTCGCGACCTTACATATCAAAAGGGCTTCGGCGAGGACTTTGAGCTGCTTGAGCGCATCGAGCGTCTCACACCCGAAGTGTTCCGCTATTACAAACGCATCGATCGCGCAATGTGCGCCAACGTAGACCTTTATTCAGGACTCGTCTACAGAATGTTGGACATTCCAGTCGAAATGTACACCCCCCTGTTCGCCATCGCCCGTGTTACCGGCTGGTGCGCCCACAGAATGGAGGAATACAGCACCGCGCGCAAGATCATTCGTCCCGGCTACAAGTGCATTGAGCGCGAGCACGATTATACCTCGCTTTCCGAAAGATAAAAAATATTCCGCACGCAAATTCGCGTGCGGAATTTTTATAAAAAATTTTTCACTTTTGACATTTTGCGACCGTTTTCATTCTTGACACCGAGAACTATATATGGTATAATTTTGGTAAAGTAAACCACAAAATATCAAGCAATTCGCCAACTGTGTGTATTTTTGACATTCAATGCACAATTTGGCAAATGGCGTTGCTTGACGGAATAAATTATAAAAATATTTTGCCGCCTCGGGCGGCGGAACGGAGAACAAAAATGAAAAAGATCACCTCTCTTCTCGCACTGTCACTGTTACTCAGTTGCCTGCTTTGCCTCGCATCCTGCCGAGACGCCAACACGCAGAACGACGACCAGACCACTCCAGACTCACAGTATGAAGTAATTACACCCGAAGATACAACCACCGCCACACCCGAGGACACCACCACCGTCGCTCCCGTTGACACTACTACCGTCCCTGTTGAAACCACCACCGAAGCCCCCACAACTACAGCGCCGCAGCCTGTAGATCCCTCTACGATCCAGTGGACGGATGCCAACGTGACGGTATATGTAAAAGATGAAAACGTCTGGGTACGTACCGCGCCTGACCTTACAGAAGGCAGCAAGAAAGTCGTTCTGCACTTCAGCGACGCGCTTGAATGCACAGCTACAAGCGAAAATTGGTGTCGAGTCACATACGCAGGCGAGGTGTGCTATATCTCTTCCGCATATATCACAACAGACAATATCAGCGAAAATGATTTTGAATCCATAACCGATACAGTATACGTAACCGTAGCATCCGCTTGGCTTCGCCGCGGTCCTTCAACCGACACCGCTCAACTGTCCTCCGCTGTCAAGGGCGACAAGTTCACCCGCGTTTCCAAGAACGCCGGCTGGAGCAAGGTAACCCCCGACGGTACAAATTATTATTTCATCAGTAACGAGCTCATTTCCAACACTCAGCCCGAATAATAAAACAATATTAAAATGCGCTGTGCCCGATGGGCACAGCGCATTATTTTATTTCAGCTTACCTTATCAAGTCCGTCCATCAGCGTTACAAGTCGTTTTTCAACGATCTTGGACAAAGTCTTAAACATGGACGCGGAATTATTGCTCTTACTCTTTACCACATCACGCAGCTTCTGGTGAATGGAGTCCAGCGACTTGGTATAGAGAACGCCTGCGTCGATATAAATATTTTCATATATCATATCCAGCATTTCGGCAGACTCGGTATCGTTGAGATATTTGTCCTTTATTGCCATTTCATAATATACGGGAATAACGTTGCGATAGCTCTGGCAAGCTGCGTATTCCATATACGCGCCAACAAGATCCAAGCGATCCTCCTTCATCGTGGAAGGAACGGCAAGCGCGGTAAACTGGTCATGAACGAAAGTGCGGTAGCCGTCCTGCGCTTCGTCAAGCTTGGGAATAGGAACTATACCGTATTTTGCGGTCATATCACGAAGCTCTTTTGTTTCTACAGAAACCAAACGCAGCGTTGCTGTCGCGCTTCGCTCATCGGCAAAGTGGGAAGCAAGATTGAGCTGGTCCTGAACGTCGGAAACACTGGCGTAAATATATGAGCCCTCACATTCGTGATAAAGCTTGATGATCTTTTCAACAGCCGCAGACATTCTTTCATTGTCAAAGCTGTAGACATAGCGATTGTCATTGTCCTTGGTAAGAATGGGCAGCTTGCAGGAGGACCAATACGGGTCAACATACGCCACGGGACCCGAGATGAAGCCGTATTTATCGTTCTCGTCGTGCTCACCGTTACCGTTCATGTCCTCATACATCTGTGCGGAAAGCGTAGCATGATAGTCCAGCGTCCATTTGCCGTCATTGACCACGTCATAAAGATTGTCAAGACCGCGGGCCTGTATCATGTCTTTATTGAACATAGTAACAAACATATATCTGTAAAGTGTAAGACCCAATGCGCCGGCACACATAAACTGCTTGGTGCCGAAGGATGCAACCTCGTTAAAGCCTTGCGACCAATAGGGCTGGGTAAGATCAAGATATTCCAGCTCGCCAAGGTCTCTGAAAAGCCCTTCGGAAGTATACATTATGGTTGAATATGTACTGTTTGCCAGCATGTCGTATACGTCCTCGCCGCTGAGCACCAGACGGCGTATCTCCTCGGTAACAACGTAGTTGCCGCCGGTCAGCATAGTATTCTCTATATCAATGCCAAGACGCGCCTCAACGTCAAGATTACGCTCGTATATAGCATCGTTTATAGGCTCACCCGAATAGTCAGAAACAGATATCTCGTCGCGCACACCGTCGCTGTCGCGGCTAATAATGCGAACTGTCTCGCCTGCGAAATTAAGGTCAGCAGGTAGTGCGTCTTCCGCGCTGTATTGAGCGGTGGTATCCGGCGTTGCCACGGTAGTATCATCTACTGCCGAAGTAGTAGTATCCGCCCCTGCCGATGCAGTAGTATCCGCGGGGGTATCATCATTGTTTTCGGCGCAAGCTACGGCAGACAGGGCAAGCAGCAGTAACGCCATCAGTATTGCGACTATGCGAATAGATTTTTTCATAAGCAAAAACCCCTTTCATATATTTATAAATTAATTTTACCATATAATAGTATTTCCGTCAAGCATATATAAAAAATAATCGAGCGAAAATCGCTCGATTATTTTTCAAAGCTCTATAATGACCAGCATGATCTCTCTTTTGTTTTTGGTAAACAAAATATAAAGCTTGCCGTTATCGTACTTCATCGCGGGATACGTAAACTCGCCGTAACCTGTAGCCAGCGCCGCCTCACGCTTATATGTACAGCCGCCGGTGGTGGAAGAATAAAGTATCAAGGGAGTACGCTTGCCTCTTGCCTTGCCCTCGGGAATACTTGCGGGATTGCACAGAAGCAGCACGCGCAGATCATCAAGCGACAGCGCGCATATGGGGCTGTTTGAATTGGTAACGTTCAGCGGATATGCCGAGCTCCATGTACGGCCTCCGTCAACAGAATCCGCACGGAAAACATATCCTGCGGACGAGCGCATAAGGGCATGAACGTATTCGCCGCCCTCGGACCAAAGCGAAGGAGACCACAAACCGTAGCCGTCCGCATGATACACCTTATATCTGTCGGGCAGACTGATAAGCTCGCTTCGGGTCCAGTCCGCGCCGCCGTTGTCAGAACGGTATATGTACGCTCCGCATTCACCGTCGGGCGTCATACCCGAGCACAACAACGCACCGTCCTCAAGGCGCAGCACCGCGCCGCGGGAAGGTCCGCCAATGCTTCCGCCGTCGGTTACCACACGAGTGGGTTGACCGAAGCCGAGGGCACCGTCCTCAGATGTAAACTGCTCTGTGTACATAGTCTCGGAGGGCTTGCCGGCACGGCACATAAGCACTACAGTACCGTCCTCCTTGCGGTAAAGAACGGGATATCTGCGCAGTGTTCTGTCGTCGGGCACAACCGAAACAGGCTCTGACCACTTGCCCTTTGCGTCACGAATAGCTCCCATGATGGTCCAGGATGTTCCCCTCTCTTTTTCCCATACAGCCAGCAGTGCGCCATCCTCCAGCGGCAGGCAATCCGAGCTTCCGCAAAGTCTTCCGTCAGACGGAAAAACAGTTTCATACGCAGTATACTTCATAAATGATCCTTCTTTCAAAAGATGTCGTATTGATGTAAATATTATATTTACTATAATGGAAAATTATATCACACAATATGCCTCTTGTCAATCACCGTATTAAAATTGTAAAGCGTTTTTTAATAAAAATCAAAGTAATTACAAAACTGCCATTACCCGAGGTACAGTTATAAATTCGACATCAGCAGAGTGCAGTGCTGTTACTATATCCTCGACGCTTCTGTCGTTTCTCATAATCGAGTCTATCAACAAGGCACGGGCATTGAATTCAATATCCAGTCCCCGCTCACTCAACAGCTTGCAAAGCGTAATACACACCTCATCCGCCTCAGCATCGTTAAATTCTCCCACCTCAGACACAAACCGATATGCGATGCCCGACACAGTATTACCTTCTCTGTCGGTATACACCCACGTCGGCATATCGCGGCACAGCGTAAAACCGCCGCGCAAGCACGAGCCGTCGGGATATCGCCATATGCCGCGTCCGCGCTGTGCGGCGCTGTCAAGCTCTCCTGTGAACACTCTGCCGTCCGAAAAACTGAGACTTCCACGTCCGCTCGGCATACCGTATTCATCCACTTGACCGATATATTCTGCATTTTCAAATGTTACTTTATCTATCATAAAAACTCCCCCATGCTTGGAC
This sequence comes from Eubacteriales bacterium, assembly GCA_045586785.1. Taxonomy (GTDB): domain Bacteria; phylum Bacillota; class Clostridia; order Oscillospirales; family CAG-272; genus UMGS1002. The sequence continues at coordinate 17,237 of JAZNBA010000050.1, forward strand.
AAAAGCAAAAAAATTTCCAAAAGCTATTGACAAATTCACTTTAGTGTGATAATATATTGGCGTCAAGTTAGCACACGCTAACTCATTGATATCAGAAAGGAAAACCATATGACACTTAATAAATTGGCACCCGGAAGCAGCGGTGTGATACGCGCCGTGGGCGGTGAGGGTGCATTGCGACTTCGTTTACTTGATATGGGACTTATTCCCGGCACTGCCGTGTCTGTCCGCAAGGTAGCGCCGCTTGGCGACCCGATAGAGATACGCATCCGAGGCTACGAGCTCACTATTCGTCTGGAGGACGCGTCTTACATAGAACTTGAGGACGGAGGAGAACAAAAATGATATTCGCGCTTGCCGGAAATCAAAACTGCGGTAAAACAACACTTTTTAATGTTCTCACAGGCTCAAATCAGCACGTAGGTAATTTTCCGGGCGTTACGGTAGACCAAAAAGTAGGCGAGATGAGGCTTGCACGCGGTAATTCGGTAGTGGACCTGCCCGGCATTTATTCAATACGCCCCTACTCTCCCGAGGAAATAGTGACACGCGATTTTATACTCGACCAGAAGCCGGACGGCATCATAAATATCGTGGATGCCACAAATATCGAGCGCAATCTCTACCTGACGCTTCAGCTGCTTGAGCTGCACATACCCACCGTTATCGCGCTCAACATGATGGATGAAGTCCGCGGAAACGGCGGCTCCATCGACATCGAAAAGCTTTCAAAGCGGCTCGGAGTGCCTGTCGTCCCCATCTCTGCCGTCAAAGGCGAGGGCGTTGACGAGCTGGTAAGAGTCGCAGTCCAAACCGCCAAGACCCGTACATATCCCAAGGTTATGGACTTTTGCGCCCCCGGTGCTGTGCACCGTTGCATACACGCCGTGTCACACATGATCGAGGACCACGCCGAGCAGGCAGGCATATCGCCGCGTTTTTCGGCTGTACGTCTTATAGAGGGCGACGATAAGGATTTTCCTACCCGCTTGGGACTTACTCAAAACGAGCTCGAAACCCTTGAGCATACCGTCGCGGAAATGGAGACCGATCGCGGTCTCGACCGCAATGCGGCGCTTGCGGATATGCGCTACGCCTTTATCGAAAAGGTGTGTGACGGTGCCGTTGTCAAGTGCCACGAATCCCGTGAGCACCGACGCAGTCTGAGGATCGACAGCGTGCTGACAAATAAATTTGCCGCGCTGCCCATATTCTTCGGCATCATGATACTTATATTCTGGCTCACCTTCAGCGTTATCGGTCAACCTCTGTCTGACCTTTTGGCTCTGGGCATAGACGCGCTGACAGGCGTGGTCGATAAAGCACTGACAAACTACGGCATAAACCCCGTGATCCACAGTCTTATCATCGACGGCATCTTCGCGGGTGTCGGAAGCGTGCTTTCTTTCCTGCCCCTTATCGTAGTGCTGTTCTTTTTCCTGTCTGTACTCGAGGACACTGGTTATATGGCAAGAGTCGCGTTCGTAATGGATAAGCTGCTCCGCGCCATCGGTCTTTCGGGAAGAAGCTTTGTTCCCATGATAATCGGCTTCGGATGTACCGTTCCCGCCGTCATGGCAACGCGCACCCTGCCCGGTGACCGCGACCGCAAAATGACCATACTTCTCACACCCTTTATGAGCTGTTCGGCAAAAATACCGATATATTCGGTATTCTGCGCCGCGTTCTTCCCCAAGTACGCCGCCCTTATGATGTGCGTTCTGTACTTTACGGGAATGCTTGTTGGCGTCATAGTCGCGCTGGTACTTAACAAAACCGCCTACCGCGGCAAGCCGGTTCCTTTTGTAATGGAGCTTCCCAATTACCGTTTTCCCTCGCCCCGCAACGTACTGATGCTGATGTGGGACAAGGCAAAGGACTTTTTGCAAAGAGCCTTTACTGTAATTTTCATAGGCACTGTAATTATATGGTTCCTCGGCGCATTTGATGCACGCCTCAATTTCGTAACCGACAGTGCCGACAGCTTGCTGGCTCTGGTGGGACGCTTTATCGCCCCCATCTTCGCGCCTCTGGGCTTTGGCGACTGGCGCGCCTCCACTGCACTGATCGCGGGCTTTACCGCCAAGGAATCTGTCATAAGCACACTTGAGATATTGCTGGGCGCCGGACTTGAAGGCGCGGGCTCGGCACTTACGACGCTGTTTACTCCCCTCTCAGCACTCAGCTTTCTTGTTTTCTCGTTGCTTTACACGCCCTGCGTTGCGGCTGTCGCGGCAATCAAGCGTGAGCTGGGCTCGGGACTCAAGACCATCGGTGTTGTAGCGTTCCAATGCTCGTTGGCGTGGCTGTGCGCGTTTATCGTGTACGCCGTGGGATCGCTTATCGTGTAAGCTCGGGTGCAGACTATGAAAGCTTTGGATTACATACTGATTGCGGCAATAGCTTTGGGCATCGCCGCGGCGATATATTTTTGGGTTCGCCTCAAAAAGCGGGGCGGCGGCTGTTGCGGCAACTGCAGCGGATGCAGCTGCAATTGCACAAAAGCAAAAAAGTAAAAAAGTAAAAACAAAACGGGCTTAACAGCCAATGTCATTTAGTTAAGCCTCCCCCTTTGGGGGAGGTGGCACGCAAAGCGTGACGGAGAGGGCTTTTTGAGAATATTATCACCCTCTCACCCGCCTACGGCGGGAGCTCTCCCAAAGGGAGAGCCTTAGCATTTGCTTAACTTAATGATATTGGCTTAACAGCCCGTTTTATTTTTTATTCAACATTTTTTCGGACGCTGTCGTGACGTTTTCAAATGCTTGATCGATTATTTCTCAAACTCACGGGCAACCGCGCGGAGCAGGTCTATAACAGGCAGGCTCTGGGGGCACTGTGTTTCACACTGACCACAACCGATGCAGTCGGATGCCTTGGCACTCGATTTTGTATGCTCATCATAAGCCGCCTTCTGAGTGGAAATATCCTTTGTCTCGGACTTCAGTCCCTCGTTATACATGGAGAAAAGCTCGTTGATGGCAATATTTGCGGGGCAACCCTCGGTGCAGTACGCGCATCCGGTACACGGAATAATGGTGGATTCATAAAGAATATTGCGCACGCGACCGATAATTTCCTGCTCTGCGTCAGACAGCGGCTTGAAATCCTTCATATAACCGATATTGTCGCAAAGCTGGTCGTAATTTGACATACCGCTGAGCACCATCATAACGCCCTCAAGTCCTGCGGCGTAGCGGATAGCCCAGGACGCAACCGACGCCTCGGGCGCATACTGCTTCATAATGCTCTCGGCACGTGCGGGCACGTTGGCAAGTGTGCCGCCCTTTACGGGCTCCATAACGATAATGGGCAAGTTATGCTTTCTTGCTACTTCGTAGCACTTACGGGACTGAATACCCGTGTGCTCCCAGTCAAGATAATTTATCTGAAGCTGAACGAAATCGAAAATGGGGTACTTGGTCAGTATCTCGTCAAGCAAGTCAGCTCCCGCATGGAAGGAGAAACCGATATTCTTGGCACCGCCCTGCTCTTTTTTATTCTTGATAAACTCAAACGCACCAAGCTTTACGGCTGTGTCGTAAAAGCGAGTGTTGAGATTGTGCAGAAGATAATAGTCAAAATAATCAACTCCGCACTTTTGTCTTTGCTCGTCAAATATGCGCTGCATATCCGCCGCCTCGTTAAGACGCATGGTGGGCAGCTTGTCTGCCAGTAAAAACTTGTCGCGGTCGTATCTTTTTACAAGATCCTCACGCACCGCCATCTCGGAGGTACCCTCGTGGTACATATACGCGGTATCAAAATATGTAAAACCGTTGTCAATAAAGGTGTCAACCATTTGGCACACCTGCGCGTGATCTATATCCTTTGCAGCCTCGCTGAGTTTGGGAAGGCGCATACAGCCAAAACCTAATTTTTTCATGCTATATTATCTCCTTTGTTATTTAATTCTATTATAACCGCCCCGCACAATTTTGTCAAGGGCACAATGTATTTTTCAAATGCTATTGATTTTAACGCAAATGATTGCTATAATAAATAATGTAATAAATTGCGGAGGACGTACATATGGATCTTTCAACCTTTATCGCAACTCCCGGCGAAAAGCCGCTTGACCGCCTTGTCACCAACGGCGGACTCTGCCCCATTTTCCGCACCATCGCCTGTATCGGCGACAGTTTGTCATCGGGTGAGTTTGAATCCACCAACGAGGAAGGCAAAAAGGGCTACCACGACTATTTCGAATATTCCTGGGGACAGTACATTGCCCGCGAGGCAGGTCTTAAATGCTACAACTTTTCCAAGGGCGGCATGACGGCAAGACAGTACCGCCAAAGCTTCGGCGACGCCAAATGCTGTTGGGACGGTGAAAAGCGATCGCAGGCATATATTATCGCGCTGGGCGTCAACGACCTGTGCAACCAAGGCCACGAGCTGGGCTCCATTGCCGATATAAATATGGATGACTACAACAAAAACCCCGACACGTTTGCGGGAAATTACGCATACATCATTCAGCGTTACAAGAAAATGCAGCCCAAAGCCCGCTTTTTCCTTGTCACAATGCCGCTGGGTATGTACGCAGACCGCAACGAAAAGATACATCAGCACAATAAGCTGCTTCACGAGATGGCAGAGCTTTTCGACTATACATACGTCATCGACCTGACTAAATACGCTCCCGTCTACGACGAGGAATTCAGACGCAACTTTTATCTGGGCGGCCATATGAACGCCGCAGGATATTTGTTCACGGCACGCATGATAATGTCATATATTGACTATATCATACGCAACAACCCCGAGGACTTCGCGCAAATAGGCTTTGTGGGCACACCCTATCATAACCGCACCGCTAAGTGGTAACAAACAAGGAGTAAACTATGAAAAATTTTAAAGGTATATTCACCGCCCTGCTCACGCCCTTTGATCAAAACGGTAAAATAAACGACGTATCACTACAAAAGCTCATAGAGCGCAACATTTCCGAGGGCGTCAGCGGCTTTTACGTCACAGGCAGCACCGCCGAGGTATTTATGCTATCCCCCGAGGAGCGCCGCCACGTTATGAAATTAGTCAAGGACTGCGCAGGCGAGCGCGTAACACTGATCTGTCACATCGGCGCAATCTCCACAGACGAGTCGATCGCTCTTGCAAAAGACGCGGAAAAGCTGGGCTACGATGCCGTTTCCGCTGTCGCTCCCTTTTACTATAAGTTCTCCTTTGACGAAATAAAGGCGCATTATTTCAAGATAGCGGAGTCTGTTTCCCTGCCTATGGTGGTTTACAACTTCCCGAGCTTCACGGGTGTTAATCTGTCTATGGATCAGCTGAGCCAATTCATGCAGAACGACCGCTTCATGGGCGTCAAGCACACCTCGGCGGATTATTTCACCATGCGTCAGTTCAAGACCGCATTCCCCGACAAAGTAATATACAACGGCTACGACGAGACTTTTCTCGCAGGCCTTTCCATGGGCGCTGACGGCGCCATCGGCAGCACCTTCAACTTTATGGCGGACAAGTTCGTCAAGCTGAGAGCGCTGTTCCTTGAGGGCAAAATAGCAGAAGCAATGAAGCTACAGGAGGAGATCGACGTTATCATCGCCGCACTGTGCAAATGCGGCGTGATGCAGGGCGAAAAAGCCATCCTTAACGCCCAAGGCATCGACTTCGGCGCAGCACGCTCACCTTTCGCTCCTCTTACTGCAGAGTCAGAAAAGCAGCTGCTTGACACCGTCCTGCCCCTGCTCTGATTGCTATGAAAATAAACCATATTACGCAGGTCGAAGACTCTGTGCTGGGCTTTAGCGAGATAGTCAGGCGAGTCAAGGCTAAAGAGGGGTTTCCCGAAAGTGAAGGTGGCAGGTACGTCAGCATTCGTATTCCGGGCATTATCGAGGCACCGAACGGCGACCTTATTGCCTATTTTGAGTGCCGCACCGGCGGCGACTGGTCGGCAATCGACCTTTGCTGTCGCATAAGCTCGGACGGCGGCAAAAGCTTTGGCGAGCGCATTATGCCGGTCTCGGGTAAAGGACGCATGACGCTGAACAACCCTGTTATGTTCACATACTGTGAAAAGCTGCTGTTTTTGTACTGTGAAGGCTACAAGCGGCTGTTCTGCCGAGTCAGCCTTGACAGCGGACGAACCTGGAGCGAGCCCCGAGAGCTGACGGCAGACATTGACGCGCAAATGGGCGACACGTTCTGGAGCAATTTAGCTCCCGGTCCCGGCCACGGTCTGACAACGAGCACAGGACGGCTGATAGTGCCCGTCTGGTTTGCCGTGAACAAGACCGACATATACGCCCACCATCCCTCCATCGTCCGCACGCTTTACAGCGACGACGGCGGCGAGTCGTGGACGCTGGGCGGCATTTTGCCCTACGACGGCATTATCGACCCCAACGAGTCCTCACTTTGCGAGCTTGAGGATGGGCGCATTATGATCAACACCCGCAATATGTGCGCCGAGAAGCGGCGTGCCGTGGCGTACAGTGAGGACGGAGGCGTTACTTTCACGCCCCTGCGTCTGTGCGACGACCTGCCCGACCCGCGCTGTATGGGCGCGCTTTGCCGCGCTGACGACAAAATTCTGTTTTCAAACTGCCGAAGTGAGAATGGGCGCAAAAATCTCACGGTAAGCACGCTGGACGCGCTGTCATGCGTCAAAGATACCTTTGAGTTGTGCTCCACAGGCGGCTACAGCGACATATTTTATTCGCGCCGACGCGGTTGTGCCTACGTGCTGTTTGAGTGCGAGGACTGCACCAAAATATGCTGTGCGGAGATTGAAATATAAAAACAGCGGCTCATGCCGCTGTTTTTATACTGTTTTTTCATACGCCACTCTCGCCGCGCCGCTCTCCAGATATATGACGCCGCAATACACAAATCCGTTTTTCTCCAGCATTTTGCGCATTACAATATTGCCCTCGTGGGTGTCGATGCGCACCGATCTGCGTCCCATATTTCGTGCCAGCTCCGCGGCGTAATTCATCATAAACGCCGACGCGCCGCTGCCACGACTTGCCACCGCGATAGCAACGCGGTGAATGGCAATATAGTCGCGGCTGTCGTCGCCCGTCAGCCAGTGACCATCGTATATTTTATCGTAGGTGGGCTCACCGTCGTCTATCACGGCAAAGCTGCCACTGACATTATCATCTATCATTATGCAGTATGAACGGTCACGCTCAATGTCGGCATTTATATCGGCGCGGCGGGGATAACCGTCCTGCCATTGGTCAATGCCAAGAGCACCTATAGTTTTTCTCGCCTCATCAAATATCGGCATAAGCGCGTCAAGATCGCCCACCGTCGCTTTTCTTATGTACATAAAAAACTCCAAAATTTATTCGTTGAAAATAATTATAGCATATAAAAATCAAATACTTCATATGCCGAAGGCATATATCATCGCACGATAGTGCGATATCATATCAAAGATATATCATCCGTTCCAAGCAGGAACGGATATCATTAAAAAACGACAAGTTTCTGTCGAAACTTGTCGTTTTTGGTGGGGGATGGTGGATTCGGACCACCGAAGTCAGTGACAACAGATTTACAGTCTGCCCCCTTTGGCCGCTCGGGAAATCCCCCATGTGGAGCTGGTGAACGGAGTCGAACCATCAACCTGCTGATTACAAATCAGCTGCTCTGCCATTGAGCCACACCAGCATTTAAACTCAGGCACGATACCGGCGATACTTCAACCGCTCCGTAGCCGGAACAAGCAGTATTATAGCACATGAATCGAGGTTTGTCAATACTTTTTTAAAAAAATTTTTCACTTTTTTGATTTTTATTTTTTGGAATTGTGCTGATCTCCCCGACAGAATTTTCACTCTGTCGGGGGTTGTTATATAAACTATATCTCCTCACTTTGCCACAATATTTTTGATCCATGCGCCTTTCTTGACAAAGACAATTCCCATAATACTCTTGAGCAAATTGAGTCCCTGACAAATAGCGTATATCGGCAAAATGGAAAGTCCCGTAAAGTTGCACAGCAAAAACGCCGCAGGCACGCTGACCGCCCAGACAAAGCCCGAGTCAAATATTATGGTTATCAGCGCCTCACCGCCCGAGCGAAGCGTAAAATACGAGGAGTGAGCAATTGCGTCAAGGGGTAGCAGCAGCGCGCATATCTGCATCATACGCGTGGAGAGCAGCTTTACGTCTGCGTCTATCTTATAAAATTCGGGAATGAATATAGCGCAAACGGCAAACATTATGCCCACCGCAACACTGACCAAAAACGAAAACGTTATCAGCTTGACAGAAGACTCCTTCGCCTCCTCCGTCTTGCCCGCACCGAGCAACTGACCTAAAATAATACCGATAGCTGCGCCTACCGCCATAAATGCCACCGAAAATACGTTGGAGAATGTCTGTAAGATATTGTTCGCCGCGACCACCGCCAGACTCTCGCCCGAATAGCACTGGTTGACAAAGGCAATACCCGCCGCCCACATTGTTTCGTTCAGCATAAGCGGCAAGCCCTTGACGGCAATTCTTTTGATAAGCGCCATCGGCACGTAAAAGCTCTTGAATGCTCCCACGATAAAACGATTTTTGCGGCGGCAAACGCCTGTCCACACTGCAATCGCCGCGAATTCCACGAAACGCGAAATAACGGTTGCTATCGCCGCGCCCGCAACACCAAGTCGCGGTGCGCCCCAACGACCGAAGATAAGCATATAGTTGAGTACGAGATTGACAACAATGGCAATAACACCGGCTATCATAGGCGGCAGCGTCTTACCTGTTTCGCGCAATGTGGTAGCATAGCACTGCACCAACGATGCGGGAATGAGCCCTATGAGCATTATGCGCAGGTATTTAAGTCCGGCTGCAAGTGACGCCTCAGCGTCCGTTACCGATCCATCTCCGCGCAAATAAAGCTGTACAAGATTGCTTCCGAATACGATAAACACGATTATCGCAAGTATTGTCAACAGCGTTGTGAATATAACTTTAAGCCTGAAAGTGTAGCGCAAGCCCTCGTCGTCGCCGTTGCCTACGAACTGCGCGCCGAATATGCCCGCCCCCGACACCGCGCCGAAAACGCACAGATTGAACACAAAAATAAGCTGGTTAGCAACAGATACGCCTATCATATCCACCTGACCTACACGCCCCACCATCAGGTTATCCAGCATGTTGACAAAGTTTGTTATTCCGTTTTGTATTAAAATGGGAAGCATCAGAATTATCACTTGACGATAAAATCTTCTGTCCCCGAAGAATTTTTTAAGCACAGGTATATCCTCCCCCGACACAACTCCACCAATTTTATCATATTACCGCGCATTTATCAAGTGTATTTTGAAACTTGTCAAAAAAACATTGTCGCCGTGGGATTTTTGTGATATAATAAGAAAAAAACAAGACTAAGGAGCCGCCTATGCTCACCCTGCGCATTGCCACGCCAAATGACGGAGCTGTGCTGTCCGACATTTACGCCCACTATGTAAACACCTCCGCCATATCATATGAATATATCGCCCCCGATGCCGCCGAATTTTCCGCGCGCATCGCGCATAAGCTCGAAAAATATCCCTACATAGTCGCCGAGCTTGACGGCGTACCCGTAGGCTACGCCTACGCCTCCGAGTTCCGCGAGCGCGCGGCTTACGCCTGGTGCGTGGAGCTTTCGGTCTACGTCAGCCGTGTTGTCACAGGACACGGCGTGGGTACCGCGCTCTACACTGCCCTGCTACATCTTTTGCGTCTGCAAAACGTAGTCACCGCCTACTCGGCAATAACGCCGCCCAACGACGCCAGCGTCGCACTGCACGAAAAAATGGGCTTTGACTTAGCAGGGAAATTTCACGCGTCGGGCTACAAAATGGGCAAATGGTGGGACCTCTTGTGGTATGAAAAGGTGCTGAACCCACTAACCGACAATCCGTCCGCGGTCATCCCCTTCCCCAAGCTTGACCCCGACACCGTAGCATCCGTCCTTAAAAACGCTCAAAGGAGATAATCATGCGCCGCACGATAACAGTATCATTAATTCTCTGTCTGTTGCTGACGTTTATCACAGCCTGCAACGCTCCCTCGGAAACGCTTACCGAGGGCGACCTGACACTTGAAATATATCTCGACTCAAAAGGCAGGGCCGAAACCATAAAAACCTATAAAAACGGCAAGCGCATTGACACCTGGCGTCTGCGCAGCAGTGTAGGATATAACGAAGCGCCCGTCACCGTTACGGACGTAAACTTCGACGGTCACCCCGACCTGCGCATACTCGTCGCAACAGGCAAGCATCTGCGCTACGCCCACCGCATTTACGACGCCGCAACGGGCACTTTTTACACCGACGAGCAGCTTGACAGTCTGCTTGACGTCAGCATACTTACCGAGCAAAAGCAGATAACCGCCTACTACCGCACCCACACCATCGATCCCGCGGTGGGAACGACCCCTGAAACGTATATCGATGAGCAGGGCGTAAACACATACGAGTGGCGGGACGGCGAGCTGTTCAACGTGCGCCGCGAATGCGTAACCTATTACTCCGAGTCCGAAATTTATTGCGTCGCCACATGGAAGCTGAACTCCGACGGCGTGCTTGAGCCCTATGACGAGCAATGGCTGTCTCCCGAAAAATACGAGGCACAGGGATTTGAGCAGATATCATGAATATATTATAAAACGCTTGCCGATTTGGCAAGCGTTTTTTATTGCATATGCTCTTCTTAAATATCATTTGATCAGCTCGGCATTCACAATTGCGATATGATATTTAGAATTATAAGTAGACTTAACAACAATTTTTAATTTTTTAGCATTACTCACATCAATCTCAAAATCAATCTTACCTGTATCGCGCGAAAAATTTGAAGTAGAAAATTTCAACACATCGTCCACATAAATTTTAACGGTAACTAAAGCATGCATATCATTGCCGGCGACCAATGATCCGGAGAAACTAGAATATTTACTATCAAGATTATGAATTGAAAATCCATCTCGGGAAAGCCATGTATATTTATAAATATGTACTGCCTCATTATATATATTTCCATATGTGTCTGTAAATGAATCTGTAGAACAACTATAATCTACGTTATCAATCAAATACAATTTATCCAACCCAACAGGCAACGATTCAGGATCAATCTGCCCACACCGAATACAAATATTCTCGGCATAGGTATGTCCCAAAGCAACTCCATCGGTGCCGCCGCAACGCTTACATGTTTTAGGTGCATTACACGTTGCTTCGGAATAATCGTGCCCCAGCGCCATTCCCTGCTTTTCCCCACATCGCTTACAAATTTGTGCTGAAGTACATGTGGATGAAGAAAAATCATGTCCCAATGCATCATGTGCAACATAATTACAACGTGTACAAACCTTAGATGTTGTACATGTAGCGTCTATGTACATATGACCTCGCATCTCCCCACTTGTCAATCCACACCGTGAACAGTGAGAATATGAGGTACAAGTATCTTCTTCATTAAAAATAAAATCATGCCCAAGTGCATTTCTGCCTACACTTTTACATCTTGAACAAACGCTTGCCGAGGTACATGTAGCATCTGTATATTTGTGTCCTAATGCTTCTTTAGCAATTTTTCCGCATTCTTCACATATTTTGGGCGAAGTACAGGTAACATCTGTATATTTATGTATATGAGCATTACAACCCGACAATATACATATCAGAATAACCGACACTACCATTAACAATAATACTTTTTTCATTTTTCCTCCTGATAAAATAAACCTGCTAAATAAAGTCAATAGGTTTTGCAAAAAAAGATTAATAAAAAATCTGCACTCTAAAAATCAAAAAGAGCGCAGAAAAAGATAGCGGATAAAATATCTTTTTTTTAGCCGCCTGCTGTATATGAGATTTAATAA
>JAZNBA010000051.1:0-31352 GCA_045586785.1 Eubacteriales bacterium
CTCACAGAACGACATGGCTACGATCCGACTTAGGACGCCTGTCCCTACGGTTATAACTGTTTGTTTTGATCGTATGCCGTGTGATTTGCGCTTAATAAGACAGCTCCTTTTATTTTTTTAATATTGAATTACGGTTTTGAACACTGAATAAGCACTCTCGGGCAAAACTATCATTAAGGGGATGCAACCTCATCATCCTTCACGTATTCAATAATGTCGCAGATGGTACATTCCAAAGCTGCGCATATGCGGTCTAAAATATAACTGTCGTAACGAACAACACGATTTTTATAGTAGCGGTCTATCGTTTGAAATTTGACTTCGGTTCGCTTGGCTAACTCATACCGAGTAATACCACACTTATCCAAATATTTATCTATAGTCAATCTTACCATCAACACCCCTCCTTCGATATATATTTTATCGAATATATACCCGATTGACAATTTGCCTATTTTGGTATATACTTATATAGGTATATATTCTAAAGGAGGGTTTTATTCAATGAAATTGCTGATTGTTGGTTCGCGGAGCATCACAGACTTCGACTTATCACCGTATATTCCGGAGGACGTTGACACCGTTATCAGCGGCGGTGCCGGTGGAATCGATAGCTTAGCGGAGCAGTATGCTGATTTGCACCGTCTTTCCAAATATATCATACGCCCGCGCTATGACCTTTACGGGCGTGCTGCACCACTCAAGCGCAACGAACAAGTGGTGGATATTGCTGATGCCGTACTTGTCATATGGGACGGGTGCTCTAAAGGTACACAATATACTCTGAAATATGCGAAAAAAATGAGCAAACCGATCACACTCGTTAAACCCTGACAACACCGCCCGTGAAGTCAGTAGTTGTCAAGAAAAAGGCAGAGAACGTTCTCTGCCTTTTGTATATTCCGCTTGTTTTATCAAGAATCCCTCACCCATTCAAACGTCAGCTCCTGTCCCTCGTATTTACCCTCGACGGGCAAGAGATATATGAAAAATCCGCCGTCATCGTATGGAATATGATATGGCGGCGCGTTGGTTATATCCACGTGAACCGTCTCACTGTCCACCGTGACTGTCAGGGAAACGCGACCCGAGCTGCTTGGTGTCCTTATCATAACCGCAACAAGGTAATTTTCGCCGCCCTCGATACCGTACCCGAAAAAGTCGGGCGTATACGTGTTGTTCAGATAATCGTTATACGCGCTGCCCTCAACAAATTCATACCGCAAGCATATCCAATGGCGCGCGTCCTCGGACATAATGTATCTGTAAACGTCAAGCAGATCGTGAGCATTTGTAATTACCATTGTCCCCACCTTGATGGGGGTATAGTATTTGAAAAACTCATTGAGTGTGTCGTAAACCGATAGCCCCTCGAGCTCTGTCTCGGCTACGGTCGTGTCTGCCGCCGCGGTCGTAGCCGCTGCGGTCGTATCCGTTGCGGTCGTAGCCGCGTCCGCAGACGTGGTAATTTCCGGGGTGATAGTATCGGATGGGGTTGTCAACTCACCGCCGTCACTGACGGGTGAATTGCACGAGCTGAGTAAAAGGCAAAGTATCGTAACCATCAAAAAAATTCTTTTCATAACTACCTCCCATTTGCTATTTCCATTTGAATTGTATCATAACATTTTTTGGCTGTCAACAAGCTTATCTGTACAGACGCAGCCGCGGCAAAAAAGTTCCCTTTCCCCGACCATAATTAAACATTCATCATATTTATTTCAAAAAACTTCAATAAACATTTGACATTTTGTAATTTCGGTGTATAATATAAGATGATATATTATATACGGAGGTCAAAATGAAAAGCTACAAAATGACCATTGCGGGACTTGAACGCGCTCTGCCGCTGTGCCCGCTGAACGATAAGCTGTCCATAGGCGCGTTTGTCATATTCGGTGACCCCGAGCTGACTACCGCTTGTGCACAGGCTCTGCTTGACCGCGCCCCCGAATACGATTACCTCATTTCCGCCGAGGCAAAGGGTATTCCGCTGGTACACGAAATGGCACGTCTTGCAGGAAATCAAAAGTATTTTCTCGCTCGCAAAGCTCCCAAGCTTTATATGACGGGCGTGCTTAAGGTTACCGTCAACTCCATCACCACCGCAAAAGAGCAGAATCTGTATCTTGACACGGCAGACGCAGAGCTTATGCGCGGCAAAAAAATACTCATCGTTGACGACGTTATCTCCACAGGTGAGTCGCTTCGCGCCATCGAGCAGCTGGTCAACGAAGCAGGCGGCATTATCTGCGGCAAAATGACCATTCTTGCAGAGGGTGACGCAATCGACCGCGATGACATTACTTATCTTGAGCCGCTTCCGCTGTTTACCTCGGACGGCACTCCCCTAAACTAAATCAAAATCAAAAGGACATACAACAATGGCAGAATTTTTAACTGAAAAAGACAAAAGAACTTGTTACTGCGCAGAGCTTACCGAGGAATACATAGGTAAGAACGTCTGCGTTATGGGCTGGGTACAGAAGCAGAGAGACCTTGGCGGTCTTATCTTTATCGACCTGCGCGACCGCACGGGTATCGTCCAGCTGGCATTTGACAACGAGACCGACAATGAAATTCTCGACAAGGCATTCTCCTGCCGCGCCGAGTACGTGCTTTGCGCACACGGCATCGTTCGTCCCAGAGCCGAGGGCGCTGTAAACGCAAACCTCCCCACAGGTAAGATCGAAATATTCGTAACCGAGCTCAAGGTGCTGTCCGCCGCACAGACTCCTCCCTTCGAGGTCAGTGACAGAGTCAAGGTAAAGGACGACACCGCACTTCGTTACCGCTACGTTGACCTGCGCCGCCCCGAGCTGCAGAGAAACATAAAGATGCGTCACGACATCGCCCGCGTCGCACGTGAGTATTACTACGAGAACGGCTTCTACGAAATAGAAACTCCCATGATGATAAAGCCCACGCCCGAGGGCGCTCGCGACTATATCGTCCCCTCCCGTATACACAAGGGCAGCTTCTACGCTCTGCCCCAGTCGCCCCAGATCTACAAGCAGCTGCTTATGCTGTACGGCTTTGATCGCTACATCCAGCTTGCCCGTAGCTTCCGCGACGAGGACCTCCGCGCTGACCGTCAGCCCGAATTTACCCAGATAGACCTTGAAATGTCCTTCGCAACTCAAGAGGACATTATGCAGATGAACGAGGGCTTTATCAAGCGCCTGTTCCGCGAGGTCATGAACATTGACATCCCCACTCCCATGCCCCGCATGACTTTTGCCGAGGCGATGGAGCGTTACGGCTCGGATAAGCCCGACACCCGTTACGGCATGGAGATCCAGAATATTTCCGACAAGGTCGCAAATTGCGGTTTCGGTGTATTCACATCTGCCATCGAGGCAGGCGGAAGCGTGCGCGCTATCGTTGCAAAGAACGCCGCCGCAACGCTTACTCGTAAAGAGATCGACAAGCTGGTAGAGCACGCTCGCGGCATCGGTGCCAAGGGCCTTGCCTTCGTCCGTTGGGTTGACGACGCTCCCGCATGCTCATTTTCCAAGTTTATGACCGAGGATGAGCTGTCCGCTATATATGCGGCAGTAGGTCTTGAAAAAGGCGACGTTATGCTCATCTGCGCCGACAAGAACAAAGTTGTTCTGCCCACTCTGGGCGCTATCCGTGCCATCGTCGCTCGCAGACTTGACATTATCCCCAAGAATCAGTTCAACTTCCTGTGGATCACCGAGTTCCCCTTCTTCGAGTGGAACGAGGAGACCGAGCATTGGGATGCTATGCACCATCCCTTCACCATGCCGCTTGAGGAGTGCCTGCCTTACCTCGACACCGATCCCGGTGCTGTCCGCGCAAAGTGCTACGATATGGTGCTCAACGGAACCGAGCTGCTTTCCGGCTCCATCCGTATCACCGACTGGCAGCTTCAGGAAAAAATGTTCAAGGTTCTGGGACTTACTCCCGAGGAGATCGACAAGAAATTCGGCTTCCTTGTTGAAGCATATAAGTACGGCGCACCGCCCCACGGCGGCTCGGGCATGGGTCTTGTCCGTCTGGCAATGGTTATGGCAGATGCCGACAGCCTGCGCGATGTGATCGCCTTCCCCAAGGTGCAGAACGCTTCCGAGCTTATGTCCAAGTGCCCCGCGCCCGGAGATCCCGCCGCTCTTGCCGAGCTGGGCATTTCCGTGGTAGCTCCCGCAGAGGAGCAATAAATCTGTCCGCAATTTTACAAAAATATATTTTGGAGGAATCTACAATGAAAAAAATTCTTGCACTTATCCTCGTTATGGCAACCCTTACCTGTCTGTTCATCATGCCTACCTCGGCGGCATATGTTGACGGTGAAGTAATTTACTCCGAGGACTTCAACACCACCCCCACACTTGATTACACCGACCCCGACGGTAACTACGACGTTGCTTTTGCCAATGGCAAGCTGGATCTTTACTGCATGGCTCCCAGCAAGCTCTATAAGCTGCCCGTTGAGATCAAGGGCCTGACCAAATTCACCATCGTTTTTGACTGGGAAGTTTATAACACCATGGATGCATCAAATCCCGGACACACACTGTATGCCGCATTCGGTATCAAGGATGCCGATAACGGTGTTTACGTAGGTTATTCTCACGTTAACGGCACCGAGCACATCGGTACTGTTGACAACGGCACCTTCAACCGCGCATACCGCACTCACTATTCCGAGCCCTCCGCAGAAAAGACTGTGGGCAAAACTCTTGACGCTGTAAAGGATTCCAAAAAGATCCGCATTAAGATCGAGGTCGAGGACGGCGTTACCCGTACATACGTAAACGGCAAGCGCGAATTGCTCAACGAAACCGAGGACTGGAGAGATATGGATAAGGTCGGCACCCTCACACATGACGGTTACATCGGCTTTACCTCCCGCGGCACTGCTTTTGAGGCACTTATCGACTACATAGCAGTATATGCCGGCGTTGGTATCACCTCCATTGATGATCTGCCCGAGCCCGACGCAGAGACCTCTGCTGTTGAGACAACTACCGCGGCTCCCGAAACCACCACTGCCGCTCCCGAGACAACTACCGCGGCTCCCGAAACCACAACCGCCGCTCCCGACACCACCACTGCGGCTCCCACAGTTGAGACCACCACAGCGGCTCCCACGACCAACGCTCCCACCACCGAGGCTCCCAAATCCGAGGGCGGATGCGGCGGCTTTGTAGCGCTGGGCATTATTGCATGCGTAATTCCCGCGGCTGTCGTTATTCTCAAGAAGAAAGACTGATCAAAAAAATTGGACTTCCCGATTAAGGGAAGTCCTTTTTATGTTAATTTAAATTCTATTTACTCTGCACAAATGGGCTCCGCGCTTTGCTGTTCAGCAGCGGCAGCCTGCTTTTTCATTTTTACACGCACAAAGATCGATCCGACTGCGAACAACACAAACGGAATCAGTGTAAAAATATAGTAGCGTATGTCGGTTGCCCTTTGAGATGCCTCGGTCACATTGCCCATGATAGGAGTAATATAGTCGTAGGGCGCAATGACAACGTAACGGATGATGTGCAGTATCAACGCTATTATGGCAAATACCTTAGGCGGCTGCTTCATAGCCTTTATCACAACTATCAGCGCAAATATCCATGCCAACAGACAAAACGCGGAACACAGCATCAAAGGAATAATGTCCAGCAATGATTCCATAAAATAGCTGCGCATAAACTCATCGATCTGCTGATCGACATCTTCCTGACTGGAACCGTAAAATATCTCTTTGCGGTAGAAATCCATTTGAAGTACATAATGCGCCATTTTTTGCATGCACAGCGCACCGGGAATCTGTAGAACACCGGCAACAATGCCCATTGCCATGCCTTTCTTATACATAATAGAAGCAAAAATAATCAGCGCCGCGGCAATAACACCTATTATCACGGCAGTAATAGTGGATGATCTGATATAATCCGCGCTAAGCTCTGCTTTAAGGTTGTCAAAGTACCCCAAAAAGCCATCCATAAACGCGGAGCTGTCAAAACCTCCCATGGCGGAAACCTCCTTGTTGTTTTTATTAAATTTAGTGGACAAATTAAGTATATAACAATTTTTTCCGTTTGTCAAGGCGAAAATAAAGCAATTACATAATTGCCCATTATTATTTTTTCTCCCCGCGCAAATTCTTTTTTCATTTATTGAATAAACGCCGTATATAAGGCAAAAATATTAGCAGAAAAAGCTTAACGAACCAATATTCATAGGCTGAAAAAGTGAAAAAAGAAAGGCAAGATAGTCAAATGAAAAACGAAAAGATCAAAAACTTCTTTAAGAGCCTGAGACCCAATCGCGCAGTTTACATCACGGCAGTAACTCTGCTGGTCGCGCTTGCGGTGATAATCTCCATCACCGTCGCGGCAAACCGTTCTAAAAAAAACAACACCGACAAGCAGACCGAGGGCACGACCACTGCCACGCCCGGTGTCACCACAGCCCCGCCTGTTACCACTCGTCCTCCCGTTGATACCACCGCTCCCGCCGTTACCACCCCTCCTCCTGCCAACACTACCGCCGCTCCCACTGCCGCCGAGAGTCCGCTGGTTCTGACACTGCCCGCAGGTGGAGTGCTCACATCATATCACGACGAGACAGCGCAGGTCTGGTCCAACACCATGCGCGATTACCGTGTTCATCTGGGCATTGACATCGCCACCGAAGCAAACGCGCCCGTTTATGCCGCCGCGGACGGCGTTGTTTCCCAGATATATGAGGACGTGAGAATGGGATATTGCATCTCCATCAAGCACTCGGACGACACCTACACCGTCTACAGTAATCTTGGCAAGGAGCCTGCTGACGGCATTGAGGCAGGCGTCAGCGTCAAGGCAGGACAGCTTATCGGCTGTGTTGGCAACAGCGCAATGGTGGAGATCGCGGAGGATCCTCACCTGCATCTTGAAATGACGGTGGGCGGCAAGCACGTAAATCCCCTTGATTACTTTGACCAGACCACCATCGCGTCACTCAATATTGATACGAAATATGAAGGCTGATATATGGCGCACCTGCTCTACCGCAGGTGCGCCGCGATATAAATCCCTGCGGGATTTGCGATATACGCTATCGCGTGCTATATATCTTCGATGCGATATGCCCTTCGGGCGTTAATGCGCTTCGCGCAGGGATTTATATCATATCGCAACCGCATAAAATGCGGTTATATCGCATTTTTGAAGAAAATATATCGCGCCAAGCGATGCTTGGCATATCGCAAAAAACTTTATATTTGCTGATATTTTATGCTAAAAGCAGATGTCAAAAATCTGCTTTTTTATTTTTGGGTTTTACTTTCCACTATCGCAGGTGCGCCTATCACATCTTCTATATTTTTTACAACAATATGCCCAAAAACTCTTCCATTTCGTCAACAATTATGATATAATAAATTTAATTATATAAACATTTGGAGGCATTTATGGCTAACAATATAAAGCTTCCCCTGACAGTTGACGGCGGACAGTGGAAAACAGGTCACGTTCAGGGCATCGCGCTTGACAAAGAGCATAAATATGTTTACTATTCCTTCACCACGACCCTTGTCAAAACCGACCTTGAGGGCAACCTCATCGGCACTGTCGACGGACTTCTGGGTCACCTGGGTTGCATAGATTATAACGACGAGGACGGCAAGCTTTACGGCTCGCTGGAGCTCAAGCACGACTCCATCGGTCAGGGCATTATGCGCCGCACTGGTGTTGACATTGCCGAGGAGGACTCCTTCTACATAGCAATTTTCGACGTGGAAAAGATAGACCGCGTAGGCATGGACGCCGAAAAGGACGGCGTTATGACCGCTATTTATCTGGGCGAGGTGGTTGATGACTACAACGCAACCGACGAAATTTCGGGCGAGCCCCACCGCTACGGCTGCTCGGGCGTTGACGGCACCGCGATCGGTCCCCTGCCCGGCGCACCCAAGGATAGTCCCTCAATGTTGCTTATCGCCTACGGAATTTACGGCAGCGCAGAGCGCGAGGGCAACGATAATCAGGTCATTCTCGGCTTCGACTGGCGCAAGTTCGGCGAGTACGCACAGCCTCTGGTTCAGGGTGCACCCCACCACAGCGGCCCCGCGCCCGACGCGAAATATTTCATCTACACCGGAAACACCACCTGGGGCGTACAGAATCTTGAATACGACGCTTACACAAACGACTGGTATATGGCGGTTTACGTCGGCAAAAAGCCGCAGTATCCCAACTATCCCATGTACGTCATCGACGGCTCGGCAGCGCCTTACGAGGGTGAGATCTACGGTCGCGGCGGCGAGAGAGGCATGATACTGACGCTTAAGGACGAGGCGGCAAAGCACGAGTCCGGCATTTCGGGTCTTACCTTCCCTTGGGGTCAGACGGGCATGTACTCCTTCGGCGACGGTCTGTTCTACTTCTCCCACCATGGCAAAACTCCGCCACCCGAAAAGCTGCAGACCTGCGTTGTGCATCTGTATCGCCGTGTGCTCGGCGACTCGATAGGCTTCGAAGAGGTAAAATAAGCAAAAGTGCAATTTTTGTCTTGTTTTTGCCACCGTATGTCTTGAATTGAAGCAATAAAAATATTATAATTAAAATAATAAACATTATTTTGGAGGTACTATACTATGGCATTCCCGATAGCAGTTCAGGTTTACTCCGTCCGCAACGACGCAAAAGCCGACCTCAAAGGCACTCTCAAAGCAATCAAAGAAATGGGCTACGACGGCGTTGAGTTCGCGGGTCTTTACGACATTCCCGCAGAGGACATCCGCGATATGTGCAAGGAAATCGGTCTTGTTCCGATCTCTGCTCACGTTCCTTTCATGGACATGATCAAAAATCCTCACGGCGTGCTCAGTCAGTACGCTACCATCGGCTGCAAGTACGTAGCTATCCCCGCACTGCCCGGCGAGCTTCGTCCCGGCACTCCCAACTACGAATACACTCTTGACTACATCAAGGTCATCGGCAAGGCCGCAAAGAAGCTGGGTATGCAACTCTGCTACCACAACCACGACTTTGAATTTATGACCATCGGCGGCAAGTACGCGCTGGACATTATGTACGAAACTATTGACGCAGACCTGCTCCAGACCGAGCTTGACACCTGCTGGGTCAACGTGGGCGGTGTAAACCCCTCAGAGTACGTAAAGAAGTACGCAGGCCGCGCTCCCATCGTTCACATCAAGGACTTCTTCGGTGAAAAGTCCGAGAATATGTACGAGATCATTGGCGAGGAGAATAAGGCTCCCAAGCGTCCCGAAGGCTTTGAATTCCGTCCCGTGGGTGCCGGACTTCAGAACATCCCCTCCATTCTCGAGGCATCCAAAGAGGCAGGCGCTGAATGGATCATCGTCGAGCAGGACAGCCCCAGCATGGGTCTTACACCTATGGAATGCATCGAAAAGAGCATTGAATATCTCAAAACCGTAAATAACTAAAAAAACTACATATTATATGGAGGTCACATCATGGCAGACAAATCTATGGAAGGTCTGAATACCTTCACCGCGCAGGACACGGCTACCGTTGACGCGTCCCGCAAGCTTCGCGTTGCTATTATCGGTTGCGGCTGGATAGCAGACGCTCACATCAAGGCATACCTGGCACAGCCCGACGTTGAGATCGTCGCAGGTGCCGACCTCATTCCCGGCAAAGCTGCCGCTTTCTTCGCAAAACACGGTATTGAGGGTGTCAAGACCGATTACGCGTCCCACAAAGAGCTTATCGACGACAAGTCGCTGAATCTTGACGCAGTTTCCGTCTGCACCTACAACCGTCAGCACGCGGCACCCGCCATCTACGCGCTGGAGAACGGCATCAACGTTCTGCTCGAAAAGCCCTTCACCGTAACTCTTGACGAGGCGGTTGAAGTTATGAGAGCCGAAAAGAAGAGCGGCAAGGTGCTCTCCATCGGCTTCCAGCCCAGACTTGACGAAAATATGAAGATGATCAAGAAGATCGTTCAGTCGGGTGAGCTGGGTGACATATACTACATCCAGACCGGCGGCGGACGCCGTCGCGGTATCCCCACCCCCTTCGGTACCAGCTTTATCGAGGATGCAACAGCCGGCATCGGTGCTCTGGGTGACATCGGTTGCTACTCTCTGGACATGGTGCTCAACGCTATCGGCTATCCCAAGCCCTTGACCGTTACGGGCTACAAGTCTAACTTCTTCGGCACCGACCCCAATTACTGCGGCTATAAGGCATCCAAGCGCGCTGAGTACGCATCCAAGTTCGGCGTTGACGACTTTGCGGCTGCGTTCGTTCGTCTCGAGGGCGGCATTATTCTGGACTTCAGAATTTCTTGGGCCATGAATATGGACACCCCCGGCGACACCATCATTCTGGGTACCAAGGGCGGTCTGCGTATTCCCTCCACCGAGTGCTGGAACGGCACCGTTGGCGGTCCTATGAAGATCTATCACGAGGTCTGCGGTCAGCAGGTATGCACCGAGATCCCGATCATCAACATGAAGAAGGGTCTGTTCGATCTTAAGATCCGCACATTCCTGGACGCTGTCAAGAACGGCACTCCCGCACCCGTTCCCTCTTCTCAGATACTCTACAACCAGGCAATCATCGACGGTATCGCGAAATCCGCCGAGCTTGGTCACGAGATCGAGATCGAGATTCCCGAAATATAATCGAATTTGACAGAAAGGATAGTATATGGTTATAAAATTCAAACACATCATCGCACTTGCCCTGATGATAACTATGGTGCTGTCCACAGCAGTTGCCTGCTCGCAAAACACAGATGATCCCGTTGCCGACACCACTACGGCAACCGCCGCAGGTGAAAACACACCCCCCACAGACGGTGATACTACTCCTGCGCCCGCCGAAACCACTGTTCCGACAGAGGAGCAGTTGGCTCGTCCCGAGGCTACCGATGCCTATCGCGGCTATGAATTCAGTATGCTGGTCACCACAAACGCCCTTGGAAGCACCGACCTGTATTTCAGCTCCACCGATGGCTATACCGGTGCGGCGGTCAGCGATGCCTTGTATGCACGTAAAGCATATCTTAATGAGGCGTTTGGCATAGATCTGAAGGTCAATCTTTCAACCACTGCAAAAAATGACCTCAATGTGGCACTTCAGGCAGGTGAATATCTGTGCGACGCGTCATTTCTGTCGGCTCGCGATTCTTTCTCAATAGCCTTGAACGGCTATTACAGAGATCTCAACGACCTCGACTCGTTAAATCTTGAGAATTCCTATTGGGATCAGCGCATTCAGAACGAATATCTGATAGGCGATAAGCTGTTCTTCCTTGAGGGCGATCACACCATAGTGGATGAGCTTCGTACATACGTTTGTATCTACAACGATAATCTTTATCGCGATTACGGATACTACGACAAATACGGCACCCCCTATGAAATGGTATCCTCGGGCACCTGGACCTATGACAGGCTCATGACCATGACCGCGGATATGTACCGCGACCTCAACGACAACGGCAAGCGCGACGATCAGGACTTTTACGGCATGGTCGGTGAGCTCACCTGCGGATACTACTTCTTCCTTGGCTCCGGTCTCAAGCTGATAGACAACGAAAACGGCTCACCGCGTCTGTGCATATCTGACGATAGTATGTATGAACGCATATACAACGCACTTGCGGACACGATGGAAATGACCATCGACCCCGACATACTTATGCCTCAGTTGCTGGAGGTTTCAGACGTATGGGGCGCGGCCTCGGCAATTTTTGAGCAGGATCACGCCATTTTCCGTTCCACATCACTCAGCGCGGTAACAAGACTTGTTGATATGTCGGGCAGCTACGGTATACTTCCCATTCCGAAATACACCGAAGCTCAGGACGGCTACTACTGCTGGGTAAGCGGTAACAATCACTTCCCGCTTTGCATCCCCAACACTGTTCCGGATGCAGAAAAGAGCGCGGCAATTGCCGAGATACTGTGCTACTGCTCAAGATACGGCTCAAATACGCTTTACGACGCATTCTTTGAAGTAATGAAGATATCAAAGATATGCCGCCAAAGCGAGGACGTTGCAATGCTGGATCTGGTCTTCGGCTCCAAGACGTTTGACCTCGACTATTCGGCACAGATAACGGGTATCGAATCCAGTATGTATTCGCTTGCAAAAAGCGGAAACCTCTCATCATTGAATTCCACCGTCAAATCTCTGCGCAGAACTGCCGACGCAAGTCTCAACCGCTTCTTAAGCCAAATCGATAAATAATAATAATGAGGGGGACCTTTTCAGCTCGCGTTTGCGCGAGGTGTGTAAAGGTCCCCCTCAAAACTTTTTAACAAGGTGTTTGATATATTAAATCGTTTATGCACCCCTCTTTATAATGAAATTGATTTTTGCTTTAGCAAAAATCTACCTTAACGTGTGCCATCGGCACACTCTTCACGCGCGCAGCGCACTTCACGTTACTTCACGTTGCGCAACGCGCAATACTTCACTGCATCTGTAAAGATGCTACGCCTTTTCAACCTTAACAATTATCGCCGACACGTCATCCCTGCTTCCGAGACTCTGCGCTCTGCCCACGATCTTGTTCGCCATGACCGACAAGTCCTCTTCCCACTCATAGCACAGCACCTCGGCAAGCCACTCGCCCTCGCCCACATCGCTGACACCGTCGCTGACCATTATAATAACATCGCCGTCACATATGTCCAGCGTAGTCCTGCGCGCGTCGATGGCGTTAAGTATGCCAAGCGGTACCGTTTCCGAATGTAACCTGAATATCTCACCTCCGCGGCGCACGTATGTAGGCGCCGCGCCGCTTTTTATAACGGATGCCTCACCCGTCAGCATGTCAACCGACAAAAGATCCACCGTCGCCGAGCATTCCATCTCCCGCGCCCCGCCCTTGGAGCGCAAGACACCGTTGAGCATTTTCAGCGACGTGTCAACTCTGTTGCCTGCCATCAGCATTTTTTCAAGAAACATGGCAGCCAGCCCCGAGCAAAACGCCGCCTCACTGCCGCTTCCCATGCCGTCACTTATCAGCGCGTAAAAAATATCCTTGTCGTTTTCAAACATGCACACGCTGTCGCCGCAGATCTCGCCCGAATCCGCAGACAGGCAGGCAGACGACCGCAAAATATTCCAGCCGCGGCGGCAGGTCACCGTCATGAGCACGCCTTCCCGATCAAATTCAAACATGGGCTCCTCCAGCTCGCACCCTACTGCCTGTCCCAACTCGTAGCGTATTCGCCCCGAATCGGTATTGACGTTGCCCAGCCGCGCCGTTATGTATTTGCGCCGACCGCCGTACACGATAAGGCTTTGGGTATCCATTCTCATTTTGTCAAACCGAGCCTGCACCGCCTCTGTCAGCTGCTCCGAAAATTGGTATTCACGGCGTTGGTTTTGCACTGCGTCAGTCAGAATTTTCGCCATTGACTCAAAATCCAGCGCGAAAACTCCTATCTTTTCACCTCGCAGCACCGACTCGGTCAGCGCACCCGCCGCCACGTTTATTTCGTCGCAGATGTCGGAAATGATCTCGCACCTGCCAATAACCGATTCGGGCAGACAGTCAACATCAGCTCTGCCCTGCTCGCTAAGGCGCGTAGCCAGCCGACTTATCATGTCCAGTGACGCGCCGTATTCAAGCCCCCAGCACACCTGATGCCGCGGACAGCCGGGACAGTGAGCGTCAAAAGCATTGTCACACACCCGCCGCAGATCGATAATGCCCGGGCGCTTGAGGCGGTCGCTGAGATCGTAAAAAACTTTCGACAGCGACTCAAAGCTGTCCGACAACTGACGAAGCTTTTGTTCATCTGCCGCCACGCGCGCCTCGGCAAGCAAGGACCGCGCCTGTATCTCACCGAGCTTTGGCGGCGCTTTTTCCGCCGTCTTGACATTCAGCCAACCGACCCGTGCCGCACCCATATACGAGCAGGTTGCCAAAAGCAGTCCGGGCAACAGCCGCGTCAGCACATCCATGCCGTCTATATACGTGCCCCACAGCATTGACGCCGCAAAAGCCGTCAGTGCCGCCACAGTGGGAGAAAGGCGGCGCAAAATTCCGTCAGAAACCACAGCCAGCACAAACAGAGGCGTATAAGTGGGATCAAAGGCAAGTCCGCACACAAACGCCACGGCACAGCCCGCGAGTATTCCCCGCCGTGCGCCTACTATAAGCGACACCAGCATGCCGCCGAACGCCACCACAGAGACACCGAGGAACGTCATATTGCGCGCCGAAAAGCAAACAGCCGCCAAAAGCGCGCCGCAGCCTGCTATGTATTTGTATTTTTGCGGCACGTCCGAGCGTTTCGACCAAAACCACCCAAAAAGCAATACCGCCACAGGCGAGAGCAGCATACAAAACACAGTTCCGAACAGATCATAATAATGATATCCTCCCGAAATGACGCGGCAAAGCCCCAACACAAAGGCACTTACCGCCGCCACGGTCATGCGCAAATATAAATTTTCACCAAACAATCCGCCAAACACCGCGCGAAGCTTGTCCACGTGCTCGCGCTCGTGAGCGCTGTCATCAATATATGACTCCCGTGCCTTTATACGCGCTTTGTCAATAAAAAGACAGCAAATTATTCTCAGTACCAGCGTTATGACGTATGCGCCCGTCAGCACACCGCCATCGGGCGTTGCGGCAAGCGCCGAGCACACCAGCCCCGCAAATATATACATGACCCGCCTCGGCGCGGCGCACAAAAGTGCCACTCCCAGAGGATACGTCCCGAACGCAAGGCGGCAACAGCCAATAAGATACGCCGCCAGGACATAACCCATACCATATACTATGTCATTTATACGCGCCCTGTCAAGGTGAAAAACGCCCTCGCCCGAATCCGTTCGCACCAGTCTTTTTTCGTTTTGCATATCTGCACCTCCAAATATGTATCGTACAAAAATCATACTACGAGGAGGCGAAAAAATCAGTCGAAGTCCGCGCCGAGCATTTTCGCATATTGGCGCGGTGCGTGGTAACATTTGGCGCGACGTGGCAAAGTACGCCGACTAATATGTAAGTGATTGCGCTAAAATATCGCCGCGAGGGCGATTTTGTCCCTTACGCACGAACGATTTTTTATATTTTTCAAAAAAATATCGTCATACCCCTTTTATTTTCGGAATAATTATTATATAATAGTCTTAAATCAAGCAATAAAGGAACGCACATGAATTCTCAAAAAATCTGCTGTTTTACAGGTCATCGACATATTTCTCACGAAAACACGGTAATGCTGACGCAAAAGCTGCGCCGTCTTATTCCCGCGCTTGCCGCGGAGGGCGTGACTACATTCCGCGCGGGCGGAGCTATGGGCTTTGATACGTTGGCGGCGCTGTGCGTCCTTGAGCAAAGAGAGCAGCTTGGTCTGCGCCTTGAGCTGATACTGCCCTGCCATAATCAGACACGCGGCTGGTCACAGCGCGATATAAATTACTATGATCACATCCTTAAAAATTGCGACAGCTACAGATACATTTCGAATGTGTACACCAAAGATTGCATGCTGGAACGCAACCGCCACCTGGTCAACGGAAGCGACGTTTGCGTCGCCTATCTCACGCAAAACCGCGGCGGCACACTTTATACCGTCAATTACGCGCAGAAAAACGGAGTTCGAGTCATTAATTTAGCGGAAAACATATAAAAAAGAGCTGCAATAAGCAGCTCTTTTTACGTTAAATCGCAAAATCCGCGTAGAGCGGGCAATGGTCGGACGCGTCCAGCGCTTCGCTGTCAACGACTGTCACAAACTTCTCGGCAACGGCATCGCCATAGGAAAAAATGTGGTCGATGCTCTGCTCGCGCTCGTCGGTGGGGTGAACGCCCTGGGCGAAGGTGTCGGTCTCGGCGTTGTAGGTGGGATATGCGTGATGCGAGCGCCAAGGCGACGATTCTGCGGCGGTGTATCTCACGTCCTTGAGACCGTAACGGCACAGCACCTCAATAGGCGGCTCGTAAGCGCGGCAGTTGAAGTCACCCGTGAAGAACATGGGAACGGGATATTTCTCATAGAGGTCGTACATCAGTGCCAGCATCTCGCCTGTGTTTGTAACGCGGGCGGCGCGGCCTGCGTCGGTGCCCTTCCAGAAATAGTGGGTATTTATATGTATAAATTGCTTGCCGTTATCAAGCCGCTCAAACAGCGCCCAGGTTATGGACTTGGAGCCGCCGTCGTTGAGTCCGACAAAATAGTGCCAGCCGTAATCAAGCAGCTTCAGCGCGCTGCGGCGGTAGACTATAGGCGTGAAATTATTTTGCTTTTCGTTGGTGGCAATAGCAGGGACCTCGTCATATTCCGAGGATATCAGCTCGAAAATATTAGTCTCCTGACCACGCATCTTGGGTGAGCACTCCTGAAAACCCGCGCTGTCGGGCAGATAGCGCAGCAGGATGACCGCTTCAAGGTCGTCACGGTTGGAAATGGTGGTGTCCTTGGGGCAGTTTCCCCAGATATTAAAGCTCATAATGCGAACGTTTTCGCTCTTTTTGCAGTCACTCATATATTTTTCCTCCGAAAAAAATTTTTTCATATATATTTTAGCACAACCGCTTACTTAAATCAACATTTTATTTTTAAATTGGCAAACAAATGTGCCGCGTCCTCAGAATACTATTGACAATCATGTGAACGTATGCTATAATATTTTCAAACTACAACCCCCGAAAGGATATTAAAAATGGGACTTACGGTTTCTCATCTTTCAAAAAAATACGGTAACAAGACCGTGCTTGAAGACCTGAGCTTTGAGATGCAACACCCCGGCGTTTACGCATTGCTCGGCACCAACGGCGCGGGCAAGACCACCGCCATACGCATGATGCTGAATATGCTCTCGCGCGATTCGGGCGAGGTGCTGTGGAACGGTGCGCCGCTTGACACAGCGAGCTGTAACGTAGGCTATCTGGCAGAGGAGCGCGGGCTTTACCCCAAATACACACTGATGGACCAGCTTATATATTTCGCACAGCTGCGCGGCGTCAACCGCGCCGAAGCAAAGCGCCGCATCCGCTATTGGTCGGAGCGCCTTGAGTTGGACGAATATCTGTACCCCACAAAACCCATCCGCCGCTCCGCGCTCTCGAGAAACAGCGGCGCCCCCGCTACCGTTATAACAAAATCAAAAAAAGCCGATCAGCTCTCAAAGGGCAATCAGCAAAAAATCCAGCTTATGACGGCACTGCTTCCCGACCCCGAGCTCATAATTCTCGACGAGCCCATGTCGGGACTTGACCCCGTCAACACCGATCTTTTCAAGTCCATCATCCGTGACGAGATCGCGCGCGGTAAATATCTGATAATGTCAAGCCACCAAATGGCAACCGTTGAGGAATTCTGCACCGATCTTACCATTCTCAACCGTTCAAAAACCGTACTTCAAGGGCATCTCAACAACATCAAAAAAAGCTACGGTCGCATAAACCTCTCGCTCAAGGTCGAGCAGGACATATCCGCGTTTATTAACGCGGCAGACATACAGGTGCTTGGTGAGAAAGAATTCGAATATCAACTTCGCGTCAGCGGCGAAAGTCAGGCAAACGAATTGCTGGGCGCACTTATCGCGGCGTCCGTGCCCATTATCCGCTTTGATCTGCGCGAGCCCTCACTGCACGAGATCTTTGTTGAAACTGTAGGTAATGACAATGAAAAAGAGTGATTTTCGCGGAACAAAGCAAGTCTTTTCGTTCACGCTGACACAGTACCTCAAAAGCCGCGCTACGCTGACCATGCTTTTTTCTATGCTTCTGGTCTCAGCCGTCTGCATATTTTCGCTGTTTATGTCGGCAGACGAAATAACCTCTCCCGCCACGCCGTCGGGACTTACCCACATACGCCTTGAAAACGCGACCGAGCTTGATGTTCGAGTCGAGGATATTGCCGCCGCATACCCGTCGGGCACCTTGATAAACGAGGTCGGCGGTGAGCTTGGATTGCACGAGGCACTTATTACCGTAAGTTTGTCGGACAATGGCAGTTTATGTGTTGAAATTTCGCTGTCCGACAACAGTACGGTTTCCGAATCCGAGGCGATGCACCTGAGCATGGCGGCTGACCACGCCGTCACGCTGGCGTGCTACCGCGCAAACGGCATTACCGACAGTCAGCTGTCAAGCATACTCTCTGATGTCTACGTGTCGACTGATACCGTATCGAATTATATCAATGCGCAAACCGAAGCGCCCGCGGGCGACGTCCCGGGACTTGAGGACGGCTCGTTTTTCATTCTCAGCTATGCATATTCCATTATCGTTCTGATGCTGGTCATGTTCTCCACCTCGTTTATAATTCAGTCCGTGGTGGAGGAAAAGGCGTCAAAGCTTGTGGAGTTGCTTATGGTCAGCGTAAAACCGTTAGCGCTTATACTTGGCAAAATACTCGCGACTATGATATTCATGGCAATATCTTTGCTTACCCTCTTGGCAGGTGCGGCGCTGACGACCGCCATAATGAGCAATTTTGTGGATGTTTCATCCGTCATGGCCTCACTCAGCGCATCAGGCATTGACTTTACGCTGTCGCTTCGCATCATTCTTACCATCCCCGCCGTGCTTATCTCAATAATACTCGGATACCTGACCTTCTCGCTTATCGGCGGCGTTCTTGGCGCTTGCTGTTCAAAGCTTGAAGATATCGGCGCGGCAACGGGCGGAGTATCACTTATCGTACTCTCTTGTTACCTGCTTACCACGGTAGGCTCTGCCGCGGGAAGTCGGGCATTTGTGATATTCTGCTCACTGTGCCCCTTCGTTTCGGTGTTCTCCGCACCCGTCAGCTATCTTACGGGAGTTATAGGCTTTGGAACTTTAGCGCTGTCCTGGCTTATTCAAGCGGCAGTCATTGTGCTTGTCGCGCTGTTCTGTGCCCGCGTTTACGGAACGCTTATCATACACCGCGGCAATCGCATCAAGCTCAAAGCACTTATCTCTATTGCCAAGAGAGGAGGTACTGCACAATGAAAAGTAATTATCTGCGCGGTCTTGGCAAGGTATTCGGCTTCACACTGCGCCGCACACTCGGCGCGCGCTCATATATCGCACTGACGCTTATATTCTCGATACTGCTTTTCGGTACTGTCTTTGCAGTAACTCTGCTCCCCCAACTGCTTGGCAATGATGCCGAATCCGCACCGACTCTACCCTCCGGCATTATAATTTGCGACTCCACCGCAACCGACGCGGACATATCGTGGGCAAGCTCCCTCCGGATCGCCCCCTGCTCTCTTGCACCGTCGGTCGAGACAGCAGATGCCTTAGCTGACGCCCACACACTAATCGCGGTCATCTCATATACGGACGGCGCTTACAGCATAGACGTACTGCGCACCGACAATTCAAAGCTCTCACAAAGCGATGCCGCATACTGCGCCGAGCTTTTAAGCTCGGCGTTCAGGCAAGAGCTTTTCCGTCGTGCCAATATCGATGAGACACTGCTTGAAGGCAACCAAAGCATTGAGAACTCGGTCAGCGGCGGCTACGCCGACGCGCCTGTGCAAGACGAGCAGATCACTGACCCATATGAATCTCTGCGCTCCGTCGTGTCCATGATCGTCTGCTTCCTGACCATTATGATAATGTATTTTATGATACTGTTTTACGGTCAGAGCACCGCCAACAGCGTAATACTGGAAAAGACATCCAAGCTGATGGACTTTTTCTTGGTCTCGGTCAACTCCTCCTCCATGATACTGGGCAAAATGCTTGCCACGGCACTCGGTGCTATCATTCAGGTGTCAGCGTGGATCATTTCCGCCTGCGGCGGCTGGTGGGTCGGAAGACTTGCCGTCAATGCGCTTGTTCCCGATGCGGCGGCATCCGAGTTCTTGTCAATACTCTCCGAGCTTGAAGGAATGTTCAGTCCGGGCGGTGTCGTTATCGCCATACTGACTATTCTCGCGGGATTTCTGCTTTATTGCTCGCTGGCATCCATCGGAGGCGCACTTGCTTCCAAGCCCGAGGACCTTTCCTTCACCAACAGCATATTCACCATGGCACTTGTTGCATCATTTTTGCTGTCGCTTTATTCCGGCGGCATCGGTCAGACAGGAATGGTCTCAAATGCAGACTGGCTCATATACGTGCCCTTCACCGCAATTCTGGTCACCCCCGGAAGAGCGCTGACAGGCGACATAACTCTGCTTCAAGGTGCCGTGTCGGCAATTTTGGTGCTGTTGCTCACTTTTGTGTCAACATTTATCGCGGGTAAGCTTTACACACTGATGTCCTTCTATCGCGGTGATCCGCCTAAGCTGTCAGAGCTTCCTGCTTTGATAAAGCGCAGCTTTCAGAACAATAAAAACAAATAATACAACAAAAGTTGATTTTTTTCGAATTATGTGTTATTATATACGTACAAATCTAACATCGGAGCTGTATTATGAAGCACATTTTTATAATAAATCCCGCGGCTGGACAGGTAGACAGCACAAATGAAATAAAATCCTACCTTGAACAAAACCGCGCGGAGCTTGACTATGAAGTATACGTAACCACTGCCATGGGCGACGCCACACGCTTTGTTTCCGACTACTGCCGTCAGCATGACGGTGAAGCTGTCCGCTTTTACGCCTGCGGCGGCGACGGCACGCTGTGCGAAGTAGTCTCGGGAGCGGCTGAACGCGAAAACGTACAGGTTGCGGTCTATCCTTCGGGAAGCGGAAACGATTTTGTGAAATATTACGGCGGAAAAGACCGTTTTCTTGACCTGGGTGCCCTTATCGACGCCCCCGCGCAGTCCATCGACCTTATCAAGGTGGGCGACCGCTACAGCATCAATGTCTGCAACTTCGGATTTGATACTACTGTTGCAAAAACTATGATAAAAGTAAAGCGCAACAAAATTCTGGGCGGTAAGCGCGCTTACGTCACAGGCGTTGCCACCGCGGTCCTGACCGCACGCTTTAACAAATGCATCGTCACCGTTGACGGCGAGCAGCTCAACGACAAAAAAATACTGCTGTGCACGCTGGCAAACGGTAAATACGTAGGCGGTGCGTTTCAGTGCGCCCCCCGTTCCCTCAACGACGACGGTCTTATCGAGGTCTGCCTGATAAAGACCATGACGCTTTTCGGTTTTCTCAAGCTGTTAGGCCCCTACACAGACGGCAAGCATCTTGACCTGCCCAAGTACGAAAACAAAATTATTTACCGCCAAGGAAAGCACATACACGTCAGCGCCCCCGAGGGCTTCGCTATGTCGGTTGACGGAGAGATCGTCGAGGGCACCGAGTTTGACATTGAGGTAAGACCCGCCGCGCTGAACTTTGTTGTTCCCCCGCTGCCCACTGAGGCAAAAACCGAAGCGCAGGAGAGTGCGGTATGCTGATTGATATTATTGCAGTTTGCTCCGTGCTTGGCGCGGTAGCCACGGTAGTATTCACGCCCTGCCCTTGGTACTGGGTATTTCTTCTGGCAGTCGGTTATTTTGTCGGACAAATATTTGCTCATTTGTTCGTCGCCCTGATAATCTCGTTTTTCATTGATAAAAACAAGCCCGTCAAGGGCAAGGTCAGCCGCTATTTTCGGTATATGACCATCAGCACCGTTGACGGCATTATAAAAATAGCTCGTGTGCGCGTAAATATCACGGGCAAGGAGCTTCTTCCCACCGACCGCCGCTTTATGCTGGTATCCAACCACATCTCCAGATTCGACCCCATGATCTGCATGGCAAAGCTGCACAAGACTCCGCTTATGTTTGTATCCAAGCCCGAAAACTTCAAGATACCCATTGCGGGCGCTTACGTGCATAAATGCAAGTTTCTGTCCATTGACCGCGAAAATCCCCGAAGCGCTCTGACCACACTGAATACCTGCGCCGAGTTTATCAAATCGGGCGAGCTAAGTGTCGGTATATACCCCGAGGGCACGCGCTCCAAGACAGGCGAGCTGGGTGAGTTTCACGACGGCGTATTCAAGATCGCCCGTGATACCAAGGCGCCTATTGTAGTCATGACACTGCACGGTGCACAAAACATAACCAAAAACTTCCCCTGGCACTCCACTCGCGTTGAAATGCGCATAGTCCGCGTTATCGAGCCCGAGGAATACGCAGGTATGCGCATGGGCCCCATCTCTGCTATGGTCAGAGAGATAATGCAAAAAGAGCTTGAAAAATAAGCATAAAAAATCCTCGTCATTTAGGCTCCTTCTCATAAGGATGTTTTCGGAACACGGTAGGGGCGAACTGTGTTCGCCCGCGGGAGACCGCAGGTCTCCCCTACGGATACACATATAAATATCGGCAGAGGACTTGTTTCCTCTGCCGATCTGTGTTCTAATGGAGCTAACAAAAAAGCCTCTCCCTTTGGGAGAGGTGGCGGCGAAGCCGACGGAGAGGGTTAGATGATGGATTGAATCGCCCTCTCACCCGCTATCGCGGGAGCTCTCCCAAAGGGAGAGCCTTTGGATGCGCTCATGCATCTTTAGGGGTATGGGCTTTGCCCTCTGCCTTTGTAATACAAAGGCGAAACTGGCGCGATAAAATGGAACGATAAATTCAAGGGAGCATAATATGAGTAAAATAGATGAGTTGGAGCAAAAAATCATCAAACAAGGTATGACGGATGAAGATTTTGCTGAATACCAAAAAACATTAAAAATAGTGCGTGGAAATTTTTTGAAGAGACAACATTGCTACAAAACCGCCATTCAATTCCTGCCTGAGTATGCAGATCAAGCGATCAAACTAATTAAATACGGTCTTGAAAACTTTGAAGATGATTGGTTTTCTACATACACATCATATCTTTATATCGGGTATATATATGAAAAAACAAGCGATTTTAAGAACGCGTTTGCATCATATCAAATGGCCAAAGAATCACTTGGAACTGACCATCCCGAATATGTTAAAGAAATTTCAAAGGATCTTATGTGGATGAAATTACATATAGATTCTTTCTGCTATTCGCAGGAATTAGAGAATTATTACTCGTGTTATATAACAACAGACGATTTTTCTAAATCATTTATAGAGATTGAATTTAGATTAGCTATCGCAACTCTTGTGATTGCTTTGCACCACGGGGACATGGTTGAGGCTAAAGAGGCTCTTTATAAAGCAAGGGAAATAAGTAAACCTAATTATTTAGGAAAACTATATAATATCCTTGATAGACATAATTATAAAGAATCGTTCAAGACCACTCGGGAAGCCGAAGATTTTTTAAAAAACATAATAATATAAACACGAAACCCCGACAGACCTTAAAAATCTGTCGGGGTTAATCTTTGTCTTCTGCAATGCAATTATGGCTTAATGGACCGTCGAGGACGCCGGTCCCTACAAGTAGAAATCAAACTTCCTTATGAGAACCAGCCATTGACGAGGATTTTTATTTAATTTTCGCCGTTATCAAGATTGTTAAGCATACCAAATCCCGCTACCGCGCTTACGGGAAGCGACATAACAACCGCTCCCGCTTCGGTATCGGTGCCCGCGTTTTTGACTATGGACTTCATAATAGCAGTCTTTTCATCGGCCTTAGCAACGATAAGTATTACTTCCTTTTCCTGCGCGATGGAAACGCGGAAAAACTTTTCGGCGTCCTTGGAGCCCGTACCCTTGCCGTGAAGCACGGTACCACCTCGTGCACCTGCCGCGCGCGCCGCGTCCATGACCGTATCGGTATGTCCTTCGTTTGCGATAGCGAGTATTATTTCATAATTATAATTAAGCTCCGGCGCGCCCGACGCGGGCTTGCCTCCGCTGAGATATGCCATTGTTTTGCCTCCTCCTACACTTTTTATGGGGGTCGCTACAATAATTCCGTGTCCGGGCGCGTCAATGTAAAGCTGTCTGCGCGCCTCGTCTATAAGTCGCTTTGTACGCTCTCTGTCGGCTACCGACAAGATCACGCGGTATTCGCGGGAGCGCAGCCCCAAAAGGTCCAGCATATTTTTGGTAGCCGTTCCCCGCCCCATCAGCTCGATGGACAGCGGCAGCTCCAAGGTCTTGCAGATACCGCTCATGCGGTCTGCCGTGTCGGGATTGATTATTGAAATAACGTAATTCATATTATCACCCCCAAAGCTCGATGATCTCGTCGTCGGCAGGCTCACTGACAACCTGTGCGCGACGCGCGCGACGTCCGTAAATAAATCCGACTATCTGAATGGAGATCAGCGGCATCATAGCCACCGTGGCAACAAGACCGAAGGCATCGGTCAGCACGTTGCCGCCGTTAGCCGTACACATACCTATTACAAATTGCAACATAAACGTAGCCGTCATAGGTCCCGACGCAACTCCGCCCGAGTCAAACGCGATAGCGGTGAAAATATCGGGAACGAAAAACATAAGTATAAGCGCGATGGCGTAGCCGGGAACTAAGAACCACATAATGGATATACCCGTAAGCACGCGAAGTGTTGCGATACCCATTGCGACAGCAATCGCAATTGACAAGCTGTATTTTATGACCTTGCCGGGTATCGCGCCCGAGCTGACACTCTCTATCTGCTTTTCAAGCACGTATACCGCAGGCTCTGCGGAAATAATGAACCAGCCCATTGCCATTGAAAGCGGTATGAGCAGATATTTTGTCCAGCCATCCAAAAGCTGAGCGCCAAGCACCGCGCCAAGGGATGAAAAGCCCACGTTAACACCTGTCAAAAACAGCACAAGTCCCAGATATGTAAAGACGATACCCGAGCAGATCTTGAGGAATCCGCGCATTGGCAGCTTGAACGAAAAGACCTGGAACAGCAAAAAGATTCCCACAATGGGCAGAAGAGCTATCGCCGTTTCAAGCATATAATGGGGCAGTGCCTTGATGTACGAAAAGCCGATCTCGGTGGTGCTTCCCCACTCTACCGCGGTTATGTTGGTAACGCCGTCAGCGTTTGGATACAAAAAGCCCAGCAGCAGCACGAAAAGTATGGGACCGATGGAGCACAGCGCCACAAGGCCGAAGCTGTCAGCTCCCGAATTGCGGTCGGAACGCATATTCGCCACACCGACGCCCAACGCCAGTATAAAAGGCACTGTCATAGGGCCCGTGGTAACTCCGCCCGAGTCAAAGGCAATGCACAAAAACTCCGCGTCGGACAAAAAAGCAAGAATGAAAACTATTGCGTAGAAAAGCAACAACAGCCATTTGATCCTGACGCCTATAAATATACGCAGCATACAGACCATAAGGAAAAAGCCCACGCCGATACCAACGGTGAGAATAAGCACCATATTGTCGATATGCGGAACTGTCTGCGCCAGAACCTGCAGGTCAGGCTCGGAAACTGTGACCGCCACGCCCAGCACAAAGCTGACAAGCAAAATAAGCCACAGCTTTTTGGATTTTGTCAGCGCCGCGCCTATTCGGCTTCCGATGACCGTCATGGACGTCTCGGCACCCAGCGTGAACATACCCATGCCGATTATTATCATAAGCGTTCCTACAAGAAACGCAACAAGATAGCTGGCGGACACCGGTGTCACCAGCAGGCACAAAACCGCAACTATTATTACTATCGGGAGAACAGACACCAGCGATTCCTTGAGTTTTTCATTCAAAGCATTGAAGTGTCCTTGAGTTTTTAAGCCTTTAATTTTTATGCCCTCCCCCATGCTCGCGAAATTATCATTTCGTTTTTCTATCATATTATATTATATCATCCATGCGGCAGGTTGTCAACACACAAAGTACCGTATGGATATATTTCTTTGTGTGCCCATAAAAAATAATCAAAAAAATATAGACAAGACGCGAGTTTTGTGGTATAATGATAAGACGACTACTGATTTAACTGCTTGATTATTTTTATAAATGTTAATTTTTACTCGGAGATGTTTTAAAAATGGCAAAGAAAGTTAAAAATTTAAGAGATCTCGGCGGCATTCGCGCGGCAGACGGTAAGCACGTTCGCCCGGGCATGCTGTATCGCAGCGGTCATTTGGCATCTATCAAGCCGCGCTATGCAGAGCGTCTGTGCGACAAGCTTGGCATCAAATCCATCATCGACCTCCGCGCCCCTTCCGAACTGGCGCAAAAGTCGGACGTGGTAGCGGACAGCGTTGAATATTGCCACCTGCCTCCCCTGAGCGACGAGCAAAATCCCGCCGTGAACAGACACAATTGCAGAACTCTTTTGAATAATATAATGTCACACGAGGGCGGAGCGCGTGAGCATATGTCAAATACATATCGCATTATGGTCACCGAGGAACCCGCGCTGGATGCCTTTGCGGAGCTTATCCATATGCTGCTCAACGAAGAAAATGACGGAGCGGTTTTGTGGCACTGTACACAAGGCAAGGACCGCACCGGAATCGCCAGTGCCGCAGTCCTGCTGGCGCTGGGCGTTGACCGCGATGAGATCATGCGCGACTATATGCGCACCAACCGTTCCTGCCGCTTCAAAAATTACATGATATATCTGGGTGTTTCACTGGTAACCCTGAGCCTGCACACCGCCTGGTCGCTTCACCAGATTCTCATCTCGCGCCGCGAATATCTGCGCGCCGCATTTGAAAAAATGGATGAGCTGTACGGAGGCACCGAAGGATTCCTTCAAGACGGTCTGGGACTGAGTCCCGACGAAATATTCAACCTCAGAAAAATATATCTTGAATGATGCATTAATTTGTAGGGGTGGATGCCCACATCGACCCGCAAACGTAAAGGTTGGTTAAACTCTATGTCTTCGGGTCGATGTGGGCATCGACCCCTACTATATCATATGAGATGGCTCTGTCACATTAAATAAAACTCATTTTACATTTTTCCCTCGTCAACAACAAGCACGGTGTCCGTCACTCTGTCGTACAGGATATGTATACTTTTGCCTATAAAATTTCCGTGATAACGCTCACTTATCATGCTTCTCGAAAACACACCCTTGGTTTGAAGATACACACGCTCGCCAAACTCATCAGTTATGGCGATCTCGAGGTACACCGCGCCCTTTGACATACCGAACGCATGATGCGACGACAATACTTCCGCCTGATACAACCCGTATCTGTCGGGCTCTCGCCGCATTGAGATCAGCTTATACACGCAATAGCCTATCATCGCGGCGTAAATAAACACCAATACCACCATCAAAAACAGCGCAACTGTCTTTTGAGGCGCGAAAAAGCCAACCACCGCCACAAGTATCATCAACGGCAAAATACAGCACATTATGATTATCTGACTTGTGTAGTATCTCGCATCAAGCGAGGTTTTGATCAGTTCTTTTTTGTCCATTCAAAAAAATCTCCTCTGTATCTGCCGCCGCCATATCCGCGCGCGCCATAAGCTCGCGTATCGCCTCGCGGTAAAGCTCGGGAGCGACACAATAGCTGATGCCGTGTCCCGCGTCATCCACAAGCAACAGACGCTTATCGCACCTTGCCGCCTCGTATATTTCGGATGCCATTCGCGTCGGAACAAAATCGTCGGCTTTGCCGTGAATTATAAGCAGCGGCACGCGCGTGTGTTTAACACGCTGAACTGCCGTGTTTTTACGTAACGAATATCCTGCGAAAACGCGCAGCATAAGGTCAACGGTATGTAAAATGGGGAATGTGGGCAAATTGAACAGCCGCTTCATTTGATACGCAAGCTCGTCCCAGCCCGAGCTGAAGGCGCAGTCGCTGACGACGCCGCGCACGCAACCGGGCAGGTCTCTGTCGCCCGATGCCGACAGCACCGTCGCACCGCCCATGGAAATGCCTATGAGCAAAATTTTGCTGTCCCCGCCGAAGCGTGCCTCAATATAGCGGCACCAGGAGATGCAGTCGCGGCTGTCAAGATAGGAAAAGCCGCAAAAATGCCCCTCGCTTTGACCGTGAGAACGGTTGTCGGGAATGAGCACGTTGCAACCGCAATCGTGTAAAAAGCGAATGGACGAGCCGTAGTCCATGCGAGGCGAGCTGTGATAGCCGTGAATGCAAATGGCATATTTGTCCGACTTTACGTCGGCGCGCAAAAGACGGGCAAACAGCTGCAGACCGTCATGAGAGGTCATGTGTACGTCTTCAAGAGCGCGGGTATCCAGCCAGGCAAGCCCCTCTCGCATCATGCGGGACGCCTCGGTGTATTGCTCGCCGTAGGATAAAATGCGCTCGTGCTCGTCAAAAGGCTTTGAGCGCCAGAGATATTTGAATATGAAATACCACGCAACAGCAATGTCGGCAAGCAAAACAAAAGCCAATACGCTAAGCACAATGTATAAAGCTATCATGGTCCAAATTTCCTTTTTATCGACATATTATTTATATTTTATCACACTAAAGTCCATAAAGCAAGCAGCAACTTAAGGAAAATCGAATTAAATTTGAATGATAGACTTGAAAATCGAATGTGAATGTGATATACTATACAAGTCAAATAACTGCCCGTAGCGCAGCTGGATAGCGCGCAAGACTCCGACTCTTGAGGCCGCAGGTTCAAATCCTGTCGGGCAGGCCAAAAAACAGAGAAAGGGCTCGCCCCTTTCTCTGTTTTTTCGTATGCTTCACGATGAAGAACCTCTCAAATTGCAAAGCAATTTGACAGCGCGTGCGCAGGACGAATAAACGCATACCGCCGACCTTGGCGCACGCAGTGGTTCTGAATCCTGTCGGGCAGGCCAAGAAAAAACGACAAGTTGCGACTTGTCGTTTTTTCAATGATATCCGTTCCTTACGGAACGGGCGATATATCTTCGATATGATATCGCACTTCGTGCGATGATATATGCCTGCGGCATACGAAGGAACGGATATTATATCATATTTGCGGAGCAAATATATCATACGGCGTTAGCCATATATAATATTGCGTAGCAATATATCATTAAACTAAGGTAGAATCCTACCGCCCTACCCTATCTCCTCACACTCATACATCATCGTATGAAACGCCATCTGTATGGGCTCTTTTTTTGTATCCATAACGACCAGATAGTATTCATCACCCACCGACGTAAGATCATATGCCGTTTTGCCCGGCACAAACCGTCCGTATACCGAGTAATAAACAGCGTCTACAGTGCTTCTTCCCATCGGCTCACCCGGCGACAGGCGGCTCACCGTGTCCTTTACAATAGAAAACTCGCCGCGCTTCACCCGATCAAGCATCCGAAGGGCAACTATCAGCTGATACGTCCAATAGGCCGGTGCTATAAGGCAAAACAGCGCAAACGCGATACCCAAGATCACCAGGTATTCTGCCAGAAACACACCCAGAAATATAAACGGCACGAACACCACCAGCATAACAGCGAGTAAAACAATGCCGGAATAAACGTCGGCTTTTGCTATATGCAACAGCTCCTTGTGGCACGACTCCCGCGTAATAATATTTTTTGCCTGTTTTGCCATGTCATTAAACCTCTATTCTGGCTATCTTGACCACCAACTGCTCGCCGTAAGCCTGCGGCGCGGTGAGAATATTGACACGCTCGCCCTCCTGAGTAAAGGGCAGGTCCTCGCCGTTGTCAACCCACTTGACCGACTTTATTTTTTCGGGCAAGTTAAAGACGTTGTTGTAGTCGGGGTTGTCCTTGATCAGCTCGACGTTGATACTTCCCTGCATACCGAGGCCGTGGGCAAACAAATAATAGCCGCCGTCGCCTTTAAGCAGAAAGTTTTTGTCCTTGTCCGCAATGTCGATGCCCGTGGGACGCGGCAGATACAGCGCCTCGGCGTGAATATTCACCCACTCGCCCAGCGTCTGCAGCATTGCCTTGTCAAGGGGACGGAGCTGTCCGTTACCCATAGGGCCCACGTTAAGCAGATAGTTTGCGCCGTATTTGCGGCAGGCGCAAAAGTCCTCGATTATGCTTGCGAGCGACTTGAAATTAAAGTCCCGCTTGGCATATCCCCAGTGATTGCCGAAAATCTGACACATCTCGCTGGCAATGTACTTGGGTGAGTCCGCAAGATTTATGGGGCGTGGTCTGCCGCGTTCAAACGTCACCGAGTCAAGCTCAATGTGACCAAGCTCGCCAAGTGCCGACAGTCCCGTGTTGTTTATGATCATAGCGTCGGGCTGATAGCGGCGGATAAGCGAGTACATGGCGTCCTCCTCCCAGTCCGCGTCCTTTTTGTCCCACATTCCGTCAAACCAAAAACCGCCAATTTTACCGTAGTTTTTACACAGCAGTTCAACGCTGGCGCGCAGATATTTGAGATACTCGGGGAAATTTTGCTTGTAGCTGGGCTCATGCCAGTCAAGCAGAGTGTGATAAAACAGCGGTACCATGCCGTGTTTGTTGCAGGCGTCCACAAACTCGCGGATAAGGTCCCGCCCCGCGGCAGAGTGCGGCGCGTCGTAATCGTTAAGACCGCAGGTGTCGTAAAGAGAAAAACCGTCGTGATGGCGGGCGGTCAGCGTTATGTATTTACAGCCCGCACTCTTGGCGGTGGACACCAGATTTTCCGCCCAGTCGGCATCGGGATTGAATTTGTCCAAAAGATACGGATATTCCTCGGGCGTGATGTTGCGGTTGTACGCCCACTCGCCCTTACCGTGTACGCTGTAAAGTCCGAAATGGACAAACATACCAAAGCTGAGCTTTTCAAACTGCTTTATGCGCTGCTCGATTATCATAGACTCTCTCCTTTTGTGGTTTGATCAATTTTTATATTCAAAGATCTCGGTGTTATACGCCATAATTATCTTATCCGTCCTCTTATCCGTGATGACCAGCATAGTGTCGCCACGGTGGGTGCTTTCGTAAACGCCGCGGCCTGACATGCGGAGTCTGTCACTCCAGGCATAGACCTCTTGCGGCACGCGCCACTCCGTATCGTTCTCAAAACGCACGGCATAATTGTGTACGGTTACGGAACGGCGATACTTGCCGCCGCCGGAGGCTTTGTAATGCTCCTCGTGTATGCTGTGTACGACGGCGCGCGTTATATTGTAGTCGCATATCGTGACCTTTTTCATGCGGTATTGAGTGCGCAATCTATTCGCCACACCCACAATTATCAAAAGTGCCAGCACCGCTAACCCTATCAAGCAGCCTATCTTGGGGTTGATAACCGTAGGCACAATGAGCGCGACGGCAATAACAGCCGCCGGAATAGCCCATTTTCTGTTGGACTTCTCGGAAACGCCCGGAGGATTTTTCAGCGCAGCGATAATATCCTTTTCAATCTCGGAGTTTGTGAGTGATTGTTTTTTTGACATGATCTCACCGCCTTTCACGGATATTATAGCATATTTGGGCAACAATGTAAAGTAGGGGAGGGGTTTCCCCTCCCGAAATCCTATCCGCTTATAAAAATAAAATGAAAAAATATAAATAATCTTTCAAAAAACACTTGACAAACGTCCGGTTTTCTGCTATAATACGCGTTGTCAAAAGAATATTGCGGCATCGCCAAGCGGTAAGGCAACGGACTCTGACTCCGTCATTACCTAGGTTCGAATCCTAGTGCCGCAGCCAGAAAAAAGCACATCTGTAAACAG
>JAZNBA010000052.1:0-16547 GCA_045586785.1 Eubacteriales bacterium
ATGAGCAAAACAGGAAGAAAAAACAAAAACTACTCGCCAGAATTCAAAATCCGTGTTATAATGGATATGCGAGAGAACCGATTGAGTTATCACGAAACAGTACGCAAGTATGAATTAGGTAACGACCAAACAGGCGGAGCCAGATTGATGATTCAAAGGTGGGAACGCATATTCTTAGAAGAAGGAGCCGAAGGTCTGATGAAAGAAAGACGAGGCAGAGCTTGCAAGGCAAGCGGTTCTAATAAAGGTCGCCCACCGAAGCTCGACCGAAAGGTAGAAGAAGATCTTATCGCAGAGAACCAAAGACTCAGAATGGAGATAGAGTACTTAAAAAAACTGAGTGCCTTAGTTCTTGCGGAAGAGCAAAAGAACGGCAAAAAGCGTTCATAATTGCTGAACTAAGGCAAAAGTATCCGCTTAAAGATTTGTTAGAGCTTTCCGGGATAGCAAGAAGCACGTACTATTACTATCTGAAACAGAAGGATAAAGACAAATACGAAAGCGAAAAACAAGATATATTAGAAATCTACAATACTCACAAAGGGAGATACGGCTACAGACGTATTTGCTCTGAATTGAAGGCAAAAGGTTATCCAATTAACCATAAAACCGTATTAAAACTGATGAAATCCCTTCATCTACGTGGAAAACAGAGCAAAAACGGGAAATACCATTCTTACAAAGGCGAGGTCGGAAAGGTAGCAGATAATCTGCTAAAAAGAGATTTTCACGCAGCCAAGCCCTATGAGAAACTAACAACCGATGTTACGGAATTTAAGATCGGCGACGAAAAAGTGTATCTTTCTCCGGTGCTTGATATGTTCAACCGTGAAATTATATCTTACTCTATTTCTACAAGTCCTAACTTGCAGCAAGTTAGAGATATGCTAAACGGGCTGTTTGAGAAGCTTCCTGATGATGCACGACCGTTATTTCAC
The DNA here is from genome assembly GCA_045586785.1 of Eubacteriales bacterium. Taxonomy (GTDB): domain Bacteria; phylum Bacillota; class Clostridia; order Oscillospirales; family CAG-272; genus UMGS1002. Next base: position 939 of record JAZNBA010000052.1, read on the forward strand.
TCTGATCAAGGTTGGCAATACCAGCATGCCGAATACCAACGGCTTCTTGCCAAGCACAACATTACGCAAAGTATGTCCCGAAAAGGAAACTGTATGGACAATGGTATAATGGAAAACTTCTTCGGCAGATTAAAAGTTGAGATGTATTACGGTGAAAAATTTGAATCCCCTAGGGGATTCATTGAAAAGCTGGAAGAATATATACATTACTACAATAACGAGAGAATCTCTCTCAAACTAAAAGGAATGAGCCCAGTTCAATACCGAGCTCATTCACAAGCAATTTAATATTTTATTTTTGTCTAAACTTTTGGGTTCACTTCACTTCCGCATAGCTTTTTAATTTTAATTATTCACTTTCTGATACGCACCAGCGTTGCCACACCCTCGCGCAGTGCATCTGCAAGTACGTCCACATGCTCCTTTGTGTTCTCCGCACAAAGACTTACGCGTATGGTACACATAGCCGCGTGGCGGTCAAGTCCAAAGCCAGTCAGCGACTCGGACACGTGGGTGTTATGCGACGAGCAAGCCGAACCCGCAGACACAGCAATTCCACGCGCCGAAAGAAAATGCACCATAGTTTCGCTTTTTATATCGGGCAACGTCACGCTGATTATGTGAGACGCACGAGCACCCTTGGGGATATTGAGCTTCACGCCCTCGATATTACCTAAAAGTGACTCGGCATACGAACGAAGCTCGCTGACATACTGCGCGCCTTTAGCGCAATTCGGCATCATGTGCTCCACTGCACCCCAGAAGCCCGCAATACCTATCATATTTTCGGTTCCCGACCGAAACGCCTTTTCCTGTCCTCCTCCGCGGATGACGGGAACTATTTTTTTAGTCTTGATAATGTCGGGAGCAATGCAAAGCACGCCCACACCTTTGGGACCGTGTATCTTGTGCGCGCTGACCGTCAAAAGATCCGCGCCCAGCTTTATGGGCGAGACGGGCATTTTCATAAATCCTTGCGTTGCGTCGCAATGGGTAACTATATCGGGGCACTTTTTGCGCGCCGCCGAAAATGCTTTTTCAACGTCATATCTCGCGCCCGTTTCGTTGTTGACCAGCATAAGGCTGATAAGCAGCGCCCCCTTATCCAGCGCCGCCTCCAGTGCCGACATATCCAAAACTCCCTCTCGTGTAGGCAGCTTTATTATTTCAAAGCCTGCCGCCTCAAGCCGTGCAAGTGGCTCAAGAATTGACGGATGCTCCGAGTCCGTGGTAATTATACGGCGGGACGTAAGCCGTGCTTTAGCCTCGGCAACGCCCGTCAGTGCCATATTGTTTGCCTCGGTGCCCGAGCCGGTGAAAACTATTTCGTATCCGACACCGCGGCGAATTCCCAGCGACGCCGCCACTGCATTACGTGCTCCGTCCAGCATCACGGATGCGTCATACCCCACAGAATGAAGCGACGACGGATTGCCAAAGCAATCCATCGCCTCGATCATTTTTTGTTTTGCTCTCTCGCACAGCGCCGTGGTCGCGCTGTTATCAAGATATATCATTTGAACTCAAATACGCCTGCCATACCGGTGAGTGCTTCAAGGTGAGAATCAAAATTCTCAGGAGAGGACATATATGTCATGGAGTAGAAATAATTGCCGTGCCCGGAAATGATCTGCTTTACCTTATAGTTCACAGTACCGATAGTTGCGGTGAAAGTATACGCCTCTGCATTTTGTCCGCCCATAGTGGTAGCTTCTTTGGAGACAAACTCGTAATTTGTATAGGTAGTCTTATACGAATTCTCCATGATCTCCCAAAGCGCAGTAATTCCGCTCTGATCGGCATCGGGCAGATATTTGGATATCAATACCATGGAAGGATCGTCGGAAGAATAATATACGCTGCTTATGCCGTTGGAATTGTTAAGGTTCCAGGTCGTGGGAGCATAAAAACGGTATGATTCATCCTTGTCGGAAACCAGTTTGTAGCCCTCGGGAGCATCGGGCTCGCCGCAAGCGACCAGTGTCATGCACAGCACGACCAGAAGAATAACGCTTAAAACTTTTTTCATTTTTCTTTGCCTTTCTTTGTACGCATGAACATACAAACAATATTAATTTACATTCTGAGTTATATTATAACAGAAATTCTTCAAATGTCAAGAGCTATGACGCATCATATGCGCCGCCGCGGAAAGTATTCCTATCTTACCGCTTTCAAATGTCAAACCGCCTTGGAAATACGCGGTATAGGGCGGACGCAGGGGTCCGTCAGCAGACAGCTCAATGGATGCTCCCTGCACGAAAGTGCCTGCCGCCATGATGACCTTGTCGGTATATCCGGGCATTTCCCACGGTTCGGGGGTAACGAAGGAATCCACAGGTGAACCTGCCTGAATACCGCGGCACAGCGCGCACAGTCCCTCTGCGCTTCCCGTGATGACGGTCTGTATAATATCCGAACGCGCGGCATCCCACGAAGGCTCAACCTTATACCCCAGCTTTTCAAAAACATACGCCGCGAAGCACGCTGTTTTGATAGCCTCGGCTGTGGTGTGAGGCGCGTAGAACAGTCCTTTATACATATCCCTCGTCTGTCCGATCGTAGCACCGACCTCGGCGCCCGCACCGACAGTAGTCAGTCGGTAAGACGCCAGCTCGACTGCTTTAGCGCTTCCTGCCAGATAGCCACCCGTCTGCGCCATACCGCCCCCGGGATTTTTTATCAGCGAACCAATAAGCAGGTCTGCGCGAGGCTCGCGCACCTCGGTGAATTCGCCGTAACAATTGTCAGCCACCACAAAAATATCGTTTCCATACTTTTTATGAGTATACTCGTAAAGCTCGCTTATCTCGTCAGAGGTCAGCGTGCGGCGATTAAGATATCCCTTGGAGCGCTGAACAAACACCATCTTAACGCGATCACCATACTCTGCCATTGCCGCGTCAAACGCCGCATAGTCAATGCGACCGTCCGCAGTCATTTGAGTTTCTCTGTACTCAACACCGAAGTCAGCCAGCGAGCCGTCACCCGTCTTACCGCCGATGCCGATAACCTTTTCCAGCGTGTCATAAGGTCTGCCGGTAACCGACAGCATAATGTCACCGGGGCGCAGAATACCGAAAAGTCCAATGGTAAGCGCGTGTGTTCCGTTTACGATATTATGACGCACCAGCGCCGCCTCCGTGCCAAACACATCCGCCCAGATAGCATCCAACGTGTCGCGTCCGCGGTCATCATATCCGTATCCTGTGGTGGGCGCGAATATCGCCTCAGACACGCGGTGGTTGCGGAACGTCGCCATCACTTTGGCGGTATTTTCGAATGCGATTTTGCCTATTCTTTTGAATTGTGATTCAAGAGCCTGCTCTGCCTCATCAGCCAGCGACAACAGGTACTCCGAAAAATCAAAGTCCTGCATTACTTGTTATCTCCTATATAAGCAACCGTCAGCGCCACGGTAGCCTCAAGGTCTGCGGTGTCTATCATCTCAACGCCCGAGTGAATGTAGCGAGTGGGAATGGAGATCGCCGCCGCACGGCAACCGACACCCGTCATCTGAATGGAGGACGTATCCGTGCCGCCTGCGGTCAGCACCTCACACTGATGCTTTATCTTATTTGCCTTGGCTGTATCGATCAGCTCACCTACCGTCTGCGCGTGGCAAATAACGGAGGAGTCCTTGATCTTGATAGCCGCACCGCCGCCCAGCTTAACAGCCATGGGCTTAGCACCGGGGGTATCGCCTGTCCTGGTTACGTCATAAACCAGTGCCAGGTCGGGAGCGATGGCAAAGGACGCGGGCTTCGCGCCACGGCAGCCAACCTCTTCCTGAACCGAGAATACGTAATAAACGTCATCAGCACAACCGCCCGAAAGCTTTTCCGCTATCATAATAAGCACGGCACAGCCTGCTCTGTCGTCCATGGGACGGCCCGCAATACGGCTTCCCATAAGTCTTACCAGCGAGGGATCTACCGCAAAGTAGTCTCCCACGGAAACACGGCGCTCGGCATCCTTTTTGTCCTTTGCGCCGATATCTATATAGCACTTATCAAACGTGATCGAGCCTGCGGCAACATCACTCTCGGGCACAAGCACACCGCGCACACCCTTGGCGGACTGTACTGTGGTGTAGCTGTAAGCGGTAAAATTAATGCCGCCGATAGAAGCGAAGCGAACAAGTCCGCTGTCCTCAATGTGAGTTACGATAAAACCGATCTCGTCCATATGCGCGCACAGCATTATCTTTTTGGGTGTAGCCGATGTTCCCTTTTTGACAGCGATAAGGTTGCCCATAACGTCGTTATAGCACTCGTCAACGTAAGGAGCGATAAGACTCTTAATGCGATCGGACACAGCACTCTCGCCGCCCGAAACGCCCTGAACCGTCATAAGTTTTTTCAAAAGCTCTGTATTCATAATATTCTTAATCCTTTCAAATCATTTTACCGCCGCAAAGCAGGGCGTATACAAGTTGTTTCATAGACTCGTAATCCGCAGCGCTTGCCACGCAGGATGCGCTGTGCAGATATCTTGTGGGCGCGGAAATTGCCAATGTGTGAACACCTACACCGCTCTTGTGTATGTGATTTGCGTCGTTGCCGCCCGAAATATATTTTTTGATCTGCGCCTTAATGCCCTGCTCTTTTGCCGTGGACATTGCCAGATCCACAAGTCTTCTGTCATATATTGTAGAACGGTCAGCCAGCGAGATGGCTCCGCCTTCACCAAGCTTTGCTACACGCGAATTATCCTTAACGCCCGCGATATCCGCCACCGCCGTGGTCTCAAGCACGATAGCCGCCTCGGGAGCCAGACTCTGAGCCGCGGTCAGCGCGCCAGAAAGACCTATTTCCTCACGTGTGGTGAAGCAGAAGCTGACGTCATAAGCGAGCTTTGTATTTCCAGCCGCAAGTCTGCGAAGCACCTCTATCATAGCGGCACAGCCGAGTCTGTCATCGATAGCCTTGCCGCAAAGCTGGCTGTTACCAAACTCGTAAAACTCCGCTCTGAATGTGCCGCTGTCACCGATAGCAACGTGCTTAAGCGCTTCTTCCTTGTTAGCCGCGCCGATGTTTATGTACATCTTGTCCGCGGTGGTAGCCGTTCTGCGCTCGTCCGCAGTCTGGTGGTGTATCGCTTTGGACGCGATAACGCCCGAAATATCACCGTTCTCGCCCATCAGCGTTACGCCGCGACCGCACAGCACACGGGGATCAATACCGCCGAGGCATGCGAATTTAATATAGCCGTCATCGGTTATATCGTTGACCATCATGCCGACCTCATCCATGTGCGCCGACACCATGACCGTCTTGGCATTTGGGGTTCCGCAAGCATAGCGAACTATAAGGTTGCCGCCCTTATCGTATTTTATCTGCAGACCGTCAATATCGCTAAGCTGCTCACGCACGGCATCCGCCACACGCTCCTCCGAGCCCGTAGGACCCGAAATGTCGCAGAGATACTTCAACAGTTCAATGCCTTCAAGCTTTTGCATTTGTAAATACCTCCGCAATTTCCTTGGATTTTATAAATTCACGCACAATAGAAGAAACCGACTCACAGTCGTCTACTCTTACGACCTCGTTATACGTATGCATGCTTGCCAGAGGCAAGCCTACGTCAACCACGGGAATTCCAGCAAGAGCAAGTGCAATGCTGGGCGTGTTTGTGCCTGTATGGGCGGGGCTGACCGAATACTGATACTTGATCTCGCCCGCGTCAGCCAGCTGTGCCGTCATTTTGGTCAGCTTTTTGCTGACTATTGCAGAAAATGTCAGCGACGCGCCGCCGCCCATAGCCACGGTTTCGGTCTTGGGCGTGTCGGGAGTCTTGCCGAGATTTACGTCAATGACCATAGCATAATCGGGATCGATTCTGTTCGCCGCCGCCATGGCACCGCCGTTGCGATCGGTCTCCTCGTGTGCCGACAGCACTAAATAAACGTCACCCGCAAGCTGTTCTCGCTCCACCTGTGCAATGCCGTGAACGGCACACGCCGCACACGCCTTGTCATCAAAGCCCTTGCCCGCGATATTGCCGTCAAGCAGCTCGGTATACTCGGGGACAAAGCCAACGGGAGTTCCTATGCGCACCAACTCCTCAAGCTGTTCCTTTGTATACCCCGTGTCTATAAGCAGGTCGGTGACCTCGGGCAGCTTTTTGCTGTCCCCCGCCTTCTGAAGGTGAGGAGGAGTTGCGCCGATAACACCAATTATTTTTTTCTTTCCGTAGATCACCACTCTTGCTGCCGAAAGAATTCGGGTGTCAAGACCGCCCACATTCACGACGCGGACAAAGCCTCCGTCAAGAATATCGGTAATGTACATTCCTATCTCGTCCATATGGGCATCGATAAGTATGCGCGGCGCGTTTTCTCTGCCGCATTTTTTGACAAATATCTGATTTCCGACCTCATCGGCATAGCACTCATCAAAGCCGCCGCCGATAAGCTCTGTCAGACGGTCACGCTCGTATGTCTCATATCCCGTAATTGACATAAGCGAGCTCAGACCCATGACCAGCTCTTTTAATTCCATCTGTTTATATTCCTTTCCTACGTTTAAAACGCATTTACTATCTTTTTAAAGCACGCACCGCGCTGCATGAAGTTTTTGAATCTGTCAAAGCTTGCGCAAGCAGGCGACAGCAGTACGACACCGCCCGGCTGTGCCATTTTGCGCGCTTCATTGATCGCGCCCTCGAAATCGTCAACACGGTGAACTGGCAGCTTGGCGGCATCAAAGCCGTCATAAGCCAGTAGCGCGTCGTATATCTTGCCGGCTGTATCACCCGTCAGCACGACGCCCCGGGCACGCTCACACAGTGCCTCGGCAAGCGGCGCGAAGGGTATATTTTTGTCGTAGCCGCCGCATATAACTATGGGCTTCACCGTCAGCGCTGACAGCGCCGCCGCAGTCCGCGAAGGACTTGAATCTATGGAGCTGTTGTAATATTTCACTCCGTCAAGCTCACGAACAAATTCCAGTCTGTGTTCAACTCCGGGGAACGTTCTTGCAACCTCTCTGTAAACATCCTCACTCACAATACCGTAAGTATTGGATATTGCTGTCATATAATTTTCAATGTTGTGACACCCGGGTAGTATTATATCGGTGGTGTCAAGCAGTGTTTTTTCCTGCTTTCCATCACTGAGCACGATCTTGCCCTCACGCTCAAATATAGCCTCGGAGCCGATTTTTTCTTCCGGAACCACATCCTCATAAAAATGTTTTTTAGCCGTAAAGAACACGGTCTTGCCGTCAAACTCAATGCCCATTTTACGTGTCGGCAAACTTTCGGAATTGACCGTAAGCCGTGCCGCACCGTAACGGTACACATTCTTTTTTGCCTCGGCGTACTCCTCCATTCCACGGTGCCAATCAAGGTGGTTGGGAGAAAGGTTTGTCACCGCCGCGCGCTCGGCTGAACGCTTCATGGTCATAAGCTGAAAGCTGGAAAGCTCCACTACCGCAAAGTCATTCTCGGTCATCTCGCCCACGCGCGGAAGTAACGGCTCTCCAATATTTCCGCCAACGTATGCACGTCCCTGCCCTGTACGGCGAAGGTGCTCGTCGAGAAATTTATATGTCAGCGTAGTTGACGTGGTCTTGCCGTCCGAGCCTGTCAGCGCGATTATACGCGCTGGCGTCAGCTCGAAAAAAAGCTCCATCTCGGACGTCATGATAGCTCCCCGCTCAACTGCCGCTGTCAGCGGGTCAAGATCGGGGCGCATACCCGGAGTGCGGAATATTACCGCCTCGCGTATATCTTCAAGATATCCGTCGCCGAACACCAGACGCACACCCTTGGCTTCAAGCTCGCAGCAAAGTGCCTCGCCCTTCTGCTCTCTCGTCTGCCTGTCGCGGGCGACGACATTTATGTTATAGCTCAAAAGAAAATCTATCAGCGGAAGGTTGGACACACCGACTCCGCACACTGTAGCGCCGCCCTCACGCGCGGCGCGCAAAATTATATTATTACTGAAATCATGCTTCATACAAAGCACCTCGTTACATATTACATCACTATACATTATATACCATATCTGCTCATTTTGCAATAGCATCGGGGCAATTCGACACAATATTTTGTGCTCTCGTTTGTGAATGAATTGAAAACTTTTGCAATTCCCCCTTGTATACCGGGATTTTTTTTGATATAATATAAATTGAAAGAAAATACGATATCATCAAGAGGTAAAAATGCCTGCAAAATCTACAGAAAACGCAAAAAAAACGTATAACGATCAAAACATAAAAGCGCTGAAGGGCGAAGCACGTGTCCGCGAGCGTCCTGCCGTAATTTTCGGTTCGGACGGACTTGAGGGCTGTGAACACGCCTTTTTCGAGATACTTTCCAACGCCGTCGACGAGGCACGCGAGGGCTACGGCGACGAGATCATCATCACCGCACACAACGACCGCTCCATCACCATTGATGACCACGGACGCGGTGTTCCGCTTGGTTACAACGAGCGTGAAAAGCGCTGGAACTGGGATCTTATTTACAACGAGCTTTACGCCGGCGGCAAATACGACAACAATGAAAACGGCGGCTACGAATATTCGCTGGGTACAAATGGTCTTGGTGCCTGCTCCACGCAGTACAGCTCGGAATACATGACCGTCAAGTCCTACGACGGCGAAAATGAAAGCTGCATCAAATTCAAGAAAGGTAAGCCTGTTTCAAAGCTTATCGTCACGCCCCTTGACAAAAAGGACAAGCGCACGGGCACTGTCGTGCATTGGAAACCCGACCTTGAGGTTTTCACCGACATCAATATTCCTCGCGAATTTTTCGAAGACACGCTGTACCGTCAGGCGGTAGTCTGCAGCGGCGTTTGCTTTACTCTGCGCTACCAGAATGAGGACGGCTCGTTTGACGAAAAGAAGTTCGTTTATGAAAACGGCATCTCGGACTATATAAACGAACTGACCGGTGGTGAATCCATGACCGAGCCGGTGCTCTGGCACCTTGAGACCGCAGGCCGCGACCGCCCCGACAAGCCCGAGTACAAATTGAAGGCTGACTTCACCTTCTGCATCTCCAATAAAACAAGTCTGCTGGAATATTACCATTGCTCAAGCTTCTTGGAGCACGGAGGATCGCCCGATCGCGCCGTCAAGAGTGCGTTCACATATGCGGTGGACAAATATCTCAAGGCACAGGGCAAGTATAACAAAAACGAGTCTAAAATATCCTTCAACGATATTGCAGACTGTCTGGTGCTGGTCATCAACAGTGTGTCAACCATGACATCCTACGAAAACCAAACAAAAAAGGCGATAACAAACCCCTTCATTTACGAAGCAATGAACGAATATCTTCGCCGCAATCTTGATATTTACTTTATTGAGCATCCCACCGAAGCGGAAATATTCACAAATCAGGTGCTTATCAACAAACGCTCCCGCGAGTCTGCCGAGTCTGCGCGCATTAACATAAAGAAAAAATTGACAGGCACGATGGACATTGCCAACCGCGTGGAAAAGTTTGTTTCCTGCCGTTCCAAGGACCCCAACATACGCGAGCTTTACATCGTTGAGGGTGATTCTGCGCTGACTTCCTGCAAGCTGGCGCGCAACGCGGAATTTCAGGCAATCATTCCTGTCCGAGGCAAGACGTTCAACTGTCTCAAGGGCTCGTACGAAAAGCTGTTCAAAAGCGAGATCATTACCGACCTGCTCAAGGTTATCGGTTGCGGAGTCGAGATCGACGGCAAAGTCAAGGGCGACCTTGTAAAATTTGACTTAGCAAATTTGCGCTGGTCCAAGATCATAATTTGCACCGATGCCGACGAGGACGGTTTCCACATCCGCACGTTGCTGCTGACTATGTTCTACCGTCTGCTCCCCACTCTGATACACGAGGGGCGCGTATTTATAGCGGAAACTCCGCTGTTCGAGATAACCACAAAGGATGAGACTCTGTTCGCATACGACGAATTCGAGAAAGCAGAGATACTCAAAAAGCTGGGCAACAAGAAATACTCCATTCAGCGCTCCAAGGGTCTGGGCGAAAACGAGCCCGAGATGATGTCGCTTACGACCATGAATCCCGAAACACGCCGTCTGGTCTCGGTTCTGCCCGACAACGCCGACAAAACCTTTGAAATATTCGACACGCTGCTTGGCGACAACCTGCCCGCCCGCAAACGCTTCATCACCGAGTTCGGAAGCAAATACATGAAGGACGCGGATATTTGATTTATGTTTTTATGAGGGGGACTTTTGAAAAAGTCCCCCTCAAACTCCCCTCAAAACTTTTTAACCTTGTGACAATAGGATAAAATCTATAGTTCACCATATCAGGTAAACTCAGCACCGCCCTGCTCCGCGTGCGGCGCCCTACCGGAAACTTTGTAGTCGATAAAAAGGGGATGCATCTCATGATGCATACCCTTAAAAACATTATTTAGTTCCGAAAAGTCTGTCGCCTGCGTCACCAAGTCCGGGAAGGATATATCCGTTCTCGTTGAGGCATCTATCCATTGTTGACACGTAAATATTTACGTCCGGATGTGTCTCTGCAACACGGGAAACTCCCTCGGGAGCGCCGATAATTGCCATAAACTTAATATGCTTGCAGCCCTTTGCCTTAAGAGATGCGATAGCGTCGCAGGCACTGCCGCCTGTAGCCAGCATAGGATCGACTACAAGCACCAGCTTTTCGTCGATATGCTCGGGCATCTTGCAGTAATAAGTCTGGGGCTGGAGTGTTTCTTCGTCACGGTACATGCCAATGTGTCCCACTCTTGCCGACGGGAACAGCACGTGTATACCGTTTACCATGCCAAGTCCTGCGCGCAGGATGGGCACGATGACGATAGAATTGTCCACAACTACGCTTTGTGTACAGGTCTCAAGGGGAGTTTTTACTTCGATCTCGGTGGTGGGAACGCCTTCCTTAAGGCACTCGTAAGTCATAAGTGTGGTTATTTCCTCAACCAACTCGCGAAATTCCTTCATGCTGGTTTTTTCGTCACGAAGTATTGCTATTTTATGTCTGATCAGCGGATGATCAAAGACTACAACATTATCGTATTTTTTCATTTTTGTTTCCTCTCTTAAATTATTCGGCTTTTTTTCTGTGAAGTATAATATTGACTATGATACCGAGGATCAGTGCGCAAGCAATAGTTGTGAGGGTTACTTTACCGAAAGAAACGCTGAGACCCCCGATACCGGGTATAAGAATAGAAGAAACAACAAAGAGGTTGGAGCTGTCGTTAAGATCTACTTTCTGGATCATCTTCAGACCTGAAACCGCGATAAAGCCGTACAGTGCAACGCAAACGCCGCCCATAACACAGTTGGGGATAGAAGAAAGGAATGTAACGAAGGGGCCAAAGAAAGAGATTACAATACTCATAATTGCGGCGGTAGTGATGGTGATTACCGAAGCGTTACGAGTAATAGCTACGCAGCCTACGCTTTCGCCATAGGTGGTGTTGGGGCAGCCGCCGAAGAATGCGCCCGCCATAGAACCAACGCCATCACCAAGCAAGGTGCGATGCAGACCGGGATCAACAAGAAGGTCCTTTTCAATGATACTGGAAAGGTTTTTGTGGTCGGCAATATGCTCGGCAAATACAACAAATGCAACGGGAATGTAAGCAACGGCAACTGTAGCGATAAAGGCACCGTCTATATCCTTAATGCCCTTGAAAGCTTCAATAAACGAGAATGCGGGAACAGCAAATATCTGCATTTCCTTGAAAGCGGCAAAGTTGATAACCTGAAGTGCCATATTGTCGGTAGCAATACCGATAACGGTAAATACGGTGGCAACTACGTAGCCCACAAGAATGCCGAGGATAAAGGGGATCAGCTTTGCCATCTTCTTGCCGTAAACGGAGAAAACAAAGATGGAGATAAGCGTAGCGAGACCGCAAACAAGAGCGACATAAGGACTGCACGCGGAAACCATCGCGCCCTCGACCTCAACCATTACCTTACCTGTGGTAAGATCGGCTACTGCATTTCCTGCCAGCGAAAGACCGATAAGAGCAACTGTAGGACCAATAACCACGGTGGGCATCAGCTTGTTGATCCAAGCAACACCTACAAACTTAACTATTATGGCGATAACCACATAAACGAGACCGCCAAAAGCCGCGCCAATGATGATGCCTGCATAACCCGCGGAAGCCGAAGCGGCACCGCCGAAAGCAGCAAACATGGATCCGATGAATGCGAAGGAAGAACCTAAAAATACGGGACTGCGGAATTTGGTGAAAAGCTGATAGACCAATGTGCCTATGCCCGCACCGAACAGTGCGGCTGACTGGCTCATACCGTTACCGATAATGGCAGGAACCAGGATGGTTGCCGCAAGGATGGCAAGTACCTGCTGGAATGCAAAAATCAGCATACTGCCGAACTTCGGTTTGTCATGGATGTCATAAATCAAGTTTTTGGTCATAAATGATCCTCCTAATGTTTTTTGATCTTTGTATCGGAAGCTGTCGCTTACCCTTTTCAAGACCTTTGAAAAAATTATAGCACACCAATCGTCAAAAGTCAACAAACTTACACAAGAATACTAAAATTTCGTCAATATGTGCAACTTATTTGTACAAAAACACATATCAAAAGCGGCATAGCCGAGCAACGTCGGTCATGCCGCTTAAATAATATTAAAGATACTTTTTAGGGAACTCTACGCCCATAACGTGGGAGCGAGAGCCGGTAAACTGATAGGTGTGAATTATGACGTCAGGGTTGGCACTGAAGTGGATATACACTTCTCTGGAGTCCAGACCGTAATCCTGAGTCAACCATTGCATCATACCATCGAAAGCGTTGCGAAGCGCCTCGGTGGGGTTGCCGGAATTGCGAACGGAATCTATCTGAATCAGACTTGTGGGAGTTTCTATGCGCATAACACCGGGAATACGCTTTTGAGGGATAATGTGACACTTTGCAATGGTGGTAGCCGCAGCTTCGTCTGCAAAACCTGTCAGCTCTGCATCAGACTGTGCGCCGTGAACGTCACCAAAGAACAGCAGACCTCCATCGTGATAAGTGTTAAGCATGATCTTGTTGCCCACACAAACGTGCTTGCAGTCAATGTTGCCACCCCAAGGTCCCTGCGTGGTAACCGAATTTTCAGTCTGACGCTCAGGCGCGGTAACCATAGTACCGATAAACGGATGGAGAGGAATGGTAACGTCGCGGTTGACGTTAAAATGACCTGTTCCGTCTGCATATGTACCGCTGGGACCAACCTCGTGACGGATAATACGGGCATATGCATTTTGAAGCTCGGGATATTTATAGAAATTGAAGAAACCGCCGCCCAGCTCGCCAAATCCTGACCACCCCTGCTTTTCGGGAATAATGTCCTCTATTTCAACCACCATCAAGTCGCCTGCCTTAAGACCGTTTACGTAGATAGGGCCTGCAAGCGGGTTAACCGCCTGGAACTGGCGCAACAAGAAAGGAAGATATTTGGGCGAGGGTATGTCCTCGTTGGTTTTTATCTTGCCATGGAAGTTATCCTCTGTTTCGACCATAAAGCTCTCACCCGGATCAACATAAAGCATAGGCTCAATGCCTGCTCCGAACTCAGTAAGTGTGGCCTGTGCACGTTCAATTTTTTTCATAAGTCAGTCTCCTTTACAATTATTGAACATTAGTCAAAAAACAACTACGGGGTTAATTATATTCTTTTTTGCGTCAAATGTCAATATTTTTGGCATTAATTAAAAAAGTAACAATGTAAAATAAAAAAACTGAAAAATAATCAAACTTTTTTTCAAAAAAGACTTGATTTTTCAAAAACTTTGTGGTATTATATATGAGTCGCCGCACCTGACCGAATGCGGCATACAACGACATGGAGAAGTCGCCTAGTCCGGTCGAGGGCGCACGACTGGAAATCGTGTAACCGTCAAAAGCGGTTCGAGAGTTCGAATCTCTCCTTCTCCGCCAGAAAAGAACCCACATTTGTCTACGACAAGTGTGGGTTCTTTTCAACTAAATCCGTCCTATCGGACGGGATAAATCCCGCTTTCGTGGGATGAAATCACTGCGTGAGGATTTCATCGCGCTTTGCGCGATATCATTGAAATATTAGTTGATTTATGATACAATCGGTTTAATAAATTTTAATTTATTTAAACAAACTCTAAAATTACAATCAAGGAGTTGCAAATATGTTTAACGAGTATGTGTGGAAAATATATTTAAATGCTGATGGGAAAAACATTGTTGATCTGTTCGAGAAAAATCTATCAGGTGATTTAACTCCAAGTTATGCTAAAAGTATTTCTGCTTTACATAAATCGTATTGTGCAAGTAGTGTGATAGTTGACAATTTATTGAATGAATTAGAAACAACTTATGAAATTGTAAAAGCGGGCGTTTATGCTTTTGAAGATGGTGAATATACGATTGATAGCGCAATGTCTATTCTCTATGATGAATTAAAATCAGAGGACGGTACAACGGCGCAATCTATATTTGAAAATTTTTCAGATCTTATAGCATATTACACCACTTTATTTGCAAGAGAACTACCTGAATTATTTGTACCTTATTACTTCAAATATAACTTTAATATTCTTGAAAAAATTGCAAATGAATTTGAAATTGTTCTTCCTGAAATTCCTTTAAAAAAAAATTATGAGGGTCGTTTCTTTTATTACGGAGAGCTGTGTGTTGCTTTCAATGAGTTTAGAATCAAACACAATATGTCACCTTATGAATTTTGTGCTTTTCTCTATGATTTTGCACCTAAATATATAGGAGGCATTGATAGTTATATAGTCAAGGATTTGCCTTCCGCAAAAAGTGCATATTTAATTGGCGGTGAAAAAGACGATGCATTTTTAACCGATGAAGATAACATAATTACACCTTGGCAATGTAATCCCGATACTATGGCAGGAGATAATATTGTAATGTATGTCAAATCTCCTGTAAGTGCAATTAATTGTGTTTGGCGTAGCGTTTCCCCCGGATTTAACGATCCGTTTTTTTATTATTACAGGTGTACTTATATTGCAAATCCGCAAAAGATTAAAAAGGTTACATTGGAAACTCTCCGAAGAGATAAAATTTTCAAACAACTCCCTATCGTTCGAAAGAATATGCAAGGACTAAATGGCGTTGAATTATATCCGTCTGCATATAATTATCTTCTCGACATTTCAAAATCAGAATTACCAAGATTGGAGTATGTGTCTGATGATGTGAGCGGCGAATTAAAAAGGGAAAAAGATGTTGAAAACAACTTGATAAAACCCTTTTTGAAAAAGCTCGGATACACAGAAAAAGAATATACACAGCAACTACATATTCATGTTGGCAACAATAATTTCAAATTGATACCTGATTTTGTGGTTCATCCCATCGTTTCTGTTGGACACCATTCTGCCGAATTTATTATAGAAGCAAAATATACAGTAGAATCCGAAAAAGAACTTGAAATATATAAAACGCAAGCAAGAAGTTATGCAAATCAACTAAAAGCAAAATATTCGGTTGTTGCATCAAAAGAAGGTATATGGATTTCATCCGAAACAGATGATTTCACTAGAGATTTTTTGGTTTTTACTTGGGTAGAGTTAAATAACGGCGATAATTTCCGGCAGGTTCTAAAATTTTTAGGCAATGGCAATGTTCTAAAATCTGCTGA